>JBBEBG010000017.1:29296-120910 GCA_040882465.1 Gemmatimonadota bacterium | reverse complement strand
GCAGCGGATCGCTCAAAGCCCCTCCAATTCCTCGATCGTCTTGGGCCAGTCCTCGCGCAGCAGCCGTGAGAGCGCTCGATCCCTGAGGAGTCGCCCGTCCGTCTGGCACCGTGGGCAATAGTTCGTCTCGTGTTCCCCATGGATGATCCGCTGGATCTGCGTCCCGCAATTCGGACACGGCTTTCCATACTTTCCATGCACTTTCATCGCCGGATGGAAGGCGGTGACCTTTTCGGGAAATCCATCCCCGACTTCGGCGCGGAGCCGTTCCGTCCACTCCGCGAGCGACCACCGCACCGCGCTGAAAAGCCGCTCGATCTCGTCCTCGTCGAGTTGCCCCGTGCGCTGGAGCGGGGAGAGCTTCGCCTCCAAGAGGATCTCGTCGGAGTGCGCGTTTCCGATTCCACTGAAGGTCTTCGGATTGGTGAGCGCGCGTTTCAGGGTCCGGATTTCCCTTCGCAGGGCGCCCGCGAATTCCTCCCGCGACATCTCCAGCGGCTCGACACCCCCCGGGTCCAGGGCGGCGAGTCCCTCCTCCCCACGAACGAGGTGAAGACTCGCCCGTTTCTTGGTACCCGCCTCGGTCAGGAGAAGCGTGCCGTTCGGGAAGTCGAAGGCCGCGTGCGCGCCTTTCCTTGGGATGGCGACGCCCCGGGCCCTCCAGCGAAGCCTTCCGGCGAGCATGAGATGGAGAACGAGGAAGATGCCGCCTTCGAACTCAAGGACGATCCGCTTTCCGAGGCGACGCACCCCAACGACGGTCCGTCCTTCCGCAGCCAGGAGCGGTGGGTCCCATGTCCGGAGGAGCGAAACGGACCGCACCCTCGCCTTCTCCAGGGGCTGCCCTGCGACGCGGCGGGCCAGGGCCTCGACGTAAACGGTGATTTCTGGAAGCTCGGGCATCCGGGTCCCGGCGTTGCTGAATGCACCCGCACGCGCGTATCCTGTCGGCGCACGCCTTCGGGGCGAAGCAACTGAACCCCCTGAACGATGGGATGGATCCGATGACGGCTCCCCTTGGCGACGATCCGGGCCGCGAAGAACGGCAGTGGGCCATGTTTGCGCATCTCTCCGCGCTCGCTGGGGCGCTTGTATCCTCCTGGTTCGGGGGCTTCGGCGTCTTCGTCGGCCCGCTCGTGATCTGGTTGCTGAAGAAGGACGCCATGCCCTTCGTGGACGACCAGGGGAAGGAGGCGCTCAACTTCAACATCACGATGGCGGCCATCGCCTTCGTGCTCTTCCTCCTGACGATCTTCACCCTCGGAATCGGGATCATCGTGACGGGGCCCCTTTTCGCCATCCTCGGGCTCGTCTGGCTCGCTTTCACGATCGTGGCCGCCATCCGGGCGAACGAGGGGAAAAGATATCGCTATCCGGTGACGGTCCGCCTGATCAGGTAGGGAGGCCGCGGGTGCGATGGGGTGCGGGGCGGGCGAGGCACGCTGAATCTTTCCCCACCCCGGGGCGTATGGGTAGTATCCGTGCCGGCTCGGAGGGTTGGCGGGACCCCGTTTCGGGCGACCGCCGGCCCCGGAGGCCGCGCCGTCTCTGGTTCAAGCGAGGGAGGGGGACATGGTGACCCGGGAGGATTTGGAGAGCTTTCTCATCCGCATGGATCTCGAATACGAGGAGATCGCGGAGGGGATGTATCTCGTGCGGAGCCGCGACGACGCGCTCCCGCTGGTGGTGAACCACTCTCCTCCTCTTCTTGTGGTGCGCCTCAAGGTTATGGACCTGCCGCCCGCGAACGGATCCCGTGAGGAGCTTTACCGCACTCTCCTCGAGCTGAACGCCAATGACGTCGTTCATGGGGCCTACGGGCTCGAAGGGACCGAGCTGGTGCTGAACGACACGCTCCAGCTCGAATCGCTGGATCTGCCGGAATTGCAGGCCGCGGTCGAGAGCATTTCGATGGCGGCGTCCAGTCACATCGAGCGGATCAAGTCCCTCGCGGGCGCTCCGGTGGAGGGATGAGCCTATGAGCATCTTCCAGAAGTTGTCGACTCTTTTCCGGTCCAACATCAACGACCTGATCGCCCGGGCCGAACACCCCGAGAAGATGTTGAACCAGATCATCCTCGACATGCGAGATCAGCTGGCCCGCGCCAAGAGAGAAGTCGCGGGCGCGATCGCGGATGAGCGGAAGCTCCGCGTTCAGGTCGAAGATGAAGCGAAGCAGTCGCGGGACTGGGAGAAGCGCGCGGTCCTCGCCGTGCAGGAGGGGCGCGACGACCTCGCGAAACAGGCGCTCCTTCGGCAGTCGGAGCACGGCGAGCGCACGAATTCGCTCCGCCAGACCTGGCAGGCCCAGGCGAATGAAACGGAAAAGCTCAAGACTTCGCTTCGGCAGCTGAACGAAAAGATCGAGGAGGCGAAGCGGAAGCGGAACCTGCTCATCGCCAAACAGAAGCGTTCGCAGGCGCAGAAGCGGATTCACGAGACAATGTCGGGTCTCTCGGACAATTCGGCCTTCGACGCCTTCAACCGGATGGCCGAGCGGATCGAGGCGGAAGAGATGCGCACTCTAGCGGTCGCGGAGGTGTCGGAGAGCCTTTCGGGCGACACCCTGGAGAAGGAGTTCGCGCGGCTGGAGTCCGGAGGCGAGGCGGAGGAACGACTCCTCGCCCTCAAGCGGGAGATGGGCCTCCTCCCGCCGAGCGACGACGAAGTTCGGCGCATCACGGCCGGAGACGGAATCACGAAGGAGGCGGAGAAGCCGAAGAGTGGAACATCCGAGGCCAGTGACATTCAGGAGGCCGAGCTCCTCGAGGAATTCGATCGCCTCGAACATAAAGACCTGCGCTGAGGACGATTTTGGTGTCGGACATCGTATATCTGAACGGAGAATTCCTCCCCCGCTCTGCGGCCCACGTCTCGGTGGATGACCGCGGCTTCCTCTTCGGGGACGGAGTCTACGAGATGACACCAGCCTACGGCGGCCGCTTCTTCCGCCTCGATCGCCACCTGGATCGCCTTCGTTTCGGGCTGGGCGAGCTCTCGATTTCGTTCGACGTCTCGAAGGTGGAGGCGCTTCACCACGAGCTCCTCGAGCGGAACGGGCTGGGGGACGTGGAAATGTCCGCGGTCTACCTACAGGTGACGCGGGGAGAAGCACCCCGCGCGCATCACTTTCCTCCCGAGGGTACACGCGCGACGGCTTACGCTTTCGCGAAAGGATTTCAGCGGCCCAGCCGGGCGGATTGGGAGAGAGGGGTCGCGGCGGTCACGTACCCTGACCGACGCTGGGGACGCGTGGACATTAAGACGCTTCAGCTCCTCCCGAACGCGATGGCCCAACAGGCGGCGCGCACGGCGGGAGTGAGCGACGCGATCCTCGTGCGAGACGGAATCGCGCTCGAAGGGGCGCTGAACAACCTTTTTGTGGTTTTCGGTCGCAGCGTGCGCACACATCCGACCTCGAATCAGATCCTCCCCGGGATCACGCGGAATGCCGTGCTCGAGATCGCGCGCGAAGAGGGATTCGAAGTAGAGGAGCGAGCGACCCCGATCGAGGCGCTCCGCGAGGCTACCGAGGTCTTCCTCACCGGAACGACCACGGAGGTCCGGCCGATCGTCCGAATTGATGACCGCCCGGTCGGAGATGGCCGGGTGGGCACCGTGACGGCAGCGCTTTCAAACGGTTTCCTCGCCCGGGTGTCGGAGGAGTGCGGGGTCACGTCGGCCGCCCTCGCCTGAGGTCGGCGCGTCGGACTTCGAGCGAGACGGAGTGGCGCGGCGACGCCGCGGAGTTCAGTTCGCGGTCACGGCGAGCCCGATCGGCCCGGCGTCCCAGTCCGAGTGAATCCCGTGGTAAAGCTGGAAGGTCACCTGCACGTTTCCCACGCTGAGCGCCTCGATGTCGAGGTGGTCCCCGTGCGATGCGATCGCGATGACGCCCGCAGGTGAGGCGGTTGCGTTCGCGGTGAACTCCCCGCCGAGGTGGATCTCGTCGCTGTCATGATCGAGAAAAGTCGTCTCCACCTCGATCTCTCCTCCTACGATGAGGGAGGGGAGCTCAGCGACATCCCAGGAATCCCCGTCGAAGATGGCGAGAACGGCTCCGGAGTCGCGGTCGCGGAGGACGAGCTGTTCCGGCTCGCCGTGGCCGTCCTGCGTCTTGCGGCGGTCGCACCCGGTTGGTGAGGGCCAGGGCGGCGAGAATCAGAAGGACCGGTGCGCGCATGGGCTCGCCCCGGCTCGTGGTGAGAGTACATTCTCAATACGTAATGAGAATGGTATATCGAGAGGGCGGGGCGAGGCCAGGATCATCCTACTACGGTGGACCGGGGGGGTGGGGACCAAAGGGCCCCTCATTCAAACGGGAAGGCGGAAACGGCACCTTGGAGCGAGGGGGCGCATCGCCCCCGGCCGACTTCGGCGTCAGTGCGCCGCCGCCTCCGTTCGGAGCGGGCGCCCCTCCCGGTATTCCCGGAGGTGGAGCGAAAGCGAACCGATGCTGAGCACCCTCGATTCCAGCCGGACGAGCATGCGGCGCTCGTCGTCGGTGAAGTAGAGCTCCGCGTCGCCTCCTTCCCCGAACAGGCCATCCGACTTGATGATCGGGCGAATGACGATCGTGTCGAAGGTCCCCGCAGGCACCGTGATCCGTTCACGCCGGAGGACCTGGAGCGTCACCGGATTCCGGTCCTGCCGAAAGTAGAGCTCGAACTCGTACGTCTCCCCGACTTCCAGAGGGAGGGTGCGGACGAAATATACGAAGGCGATGTCATCGAGGGGGATCGGGACGGTAAACTCCTCCTCCTCCCCCGCACCCAGAAGCTCCCACCGCCCTTCTTCGGGATAGATCTCGAAATGGCGGTAACGGTGGTAACGGACCTCGTGGATCTCCTGGATGAAGCGCCGGCTCGCCAGCGTTTCGATGTCCATCCAGGACTGGAAGTGGTCGTTCACCCGCGCGAAGGGGATCCCCCCTTCGATCTGCCAGGAGAAGCGATAGGAAGGGCGCCCCCGCACCGGCTCGATCCCGGAAACTTCCATGAGCCCGTCGCCGACCGAGAAGATTCCGAGCTTGACCTGATATTCGGCCCGTTCGCCCGGCCCGAAGGGGACGATGGCGATCGCTGGCTCGACCAGCGTTGGGAGTGGAACGCTCCGCCCGGGCCAAGGCTGTGCTTCCGCCGGCGGCGCCGCGGCAAGCAGCAAGACCACCCCCACCAGGCTCGATCGATTCATGGTTTCGCGATCCGGATTCGATGGCATCAGGGATAAAGTAAGTGCTCGCGCCGGATTTCCTCGAATTCTCTCAGTTGGTCCTGCCATTCGGCGACCAGCTCTGTCCAGCTTCTCCCTTCTTCGACACCGATTCGGAGGCGATAGGTCCCCGCGAGGCGGTCGAAATGGTCCTCCACCCAGCTCCAAGAGGCGCCGGAAAGGCTTCGGGCCTCGATAAGGAGGGCGACCCCGGTACGCGTCGGGTCGTAGACGTGGGGGTCGGTGACCTCCAGCCTCACGCCTCCCACCTCGACCCCGTCAAACTTCCCATCGCCCGGCGAAGACGGTGTGAAGCGCGCTGCGTGGAAGGCCACGCCCGGCAGCTCCAGGGCGGTCATCCGTTGAGCTAGCTCACTTCCGTCGAGCCAGGGAGCGCCGATCCATTGAAAGGCCCGATCCGTCCCTCTTCCCACGGAGAGATTCGTGCCCTCGAAGAGGCAAGTGCCGGGGTAGTGGAGCGCGCTCTCCAGGTTCGGCATGTTGGGGGAGGGAGGGCGCCAGGGGAGCCCCGTATCGAAGAAAAGCATGTCGCGCGTCCAACCCTCCGCCGGAATCTGGTGGAGCGTCGCCCCCACTCCGAATTCGTCGCGGAAGAGCCGCGCGAGCTCGGCGGGAGTCATCCCGTGCCGCATCGGGATCGGATAAAGCCCCACGAAGGAAGAGAATTCGGCGTCGAGGACGTTTCCCTGGACGAGGTCTCCCCCGATCGGATTCGGGCGGTCGAGGACGATGAAAGGAATCCCCGCGGCGGCCGCCCCTTCCATCGCGTACGCCATCGTGTAGATGTAGGTGTAGTATCGAGTGCCGATGTCCTGGATATCGAAGAGGAGGACTTCGATCCCCTCGAGCATCTCGGGGGTCGGGCGAAGGGTTGCGCCGTAGAGGGAATGAATCGGGAGTCCCGTGGCCGAGTCCACACCGTCCTCGATCGGTTGGCCCGCCTCGGCGGCCCCGCGAATCCCATGCTCGGGCGAAAAAAGCGCCACGAGCTCCACCTCGGGATGGGAGGCGAGACGGTCTATGGACGACACGCCCGCCGCGTCCGTTCCCGTCTGATTCGTGATGAGACCGACCCTCCGCCCCCGCACCAGATGCAACGAGTCGTCCAGGAGGACGTCGATGCCGGGACGAACGGCGTGGACCCCGGTTTCTTCGATGCCGGATGCTTCGGCGTCGTCTCCGTGGGCGGCGCAGGCGGAGAGCCCGAGGATTAGAGCCGTGGAAGCGCCACGCATCGCCCCCAAACGCCCACGTTGTCCGCGCATCGGGATCCCCCTACCTTGGCCCGTTGTCAGGGTGCGCCCCGATCCCCTTCCGGCGACCCCTGTCCTCGAACTTCGACTTCCGGCCGGACCAGGTCAACGCGGGCGCCCGGCACCCATCGCACCTCCCGCACGGCGGTCCATGCCCTCTCGATCGGGCGCGCGCGCGCTCCTCCTCGCTCCGCTTCTCCTTCTCCGCGCAACGCTTCCCCTCGCGAGCCAGGACGCCGGTCCCGGCCAAAGCAACGCCGAGTCCTGGGTCGAGGTGACCCTCGGTGAGCTCACACTTCGCCAAAAAGTCGGCCAGATGATCGTCCCCTGGGTCCTGGGGGACTTTTCCCCCGCGGACTCGGAGGAATTCGAGCGGATTTCTCAGCTGATCGCCGAACATGAGATCGGAGGGCTCCTCGTCTCGAACGGGACGCCGCTCGATGTGGCCGCCAAACTGAATGTCTTTCAGAGGCAGTCCCGACTCCCTCTCCTCGTGGCGGCGGACCTGGAAACGGGCGCCGGACTGAGGCTGCGAGGGGCTGTGCACCTTCCGGGCGGGACGGATCTCGGGGGAGCGACGGACTTCCCTTCTCTCATGGCCCTCGGCGCCACGGGTGACCGGTATCTTGCGTACGAGATGGGCCGAATCACCGCCGAAGAGGCGCGGGCGGTCGGAATCCATATCCCCTTCGCGCCGGTTCTCGACGTGAATTCGAATCCCGAGAATCCGATCATCAACACGCGTTCGTTCGGAGAGGACCCCGATCTCGTGGCCGGCCTCGGGGCCTGCCTTCTCCGCGGGATCCAGGACTACGGGGCGATCGCCACCGCGAAACACTTCCCCGGGCACGGGGACACGGATACCGATTCGCACCTGGCCCTTCCTATCATCCGAGCCGGGATGGATCGCCTGGACCGGACGGAGCTAGTTCCTTTCCGAGCGGCCGTAGGCGCCGGAGTGGGGGCGATCATGACGGCTCACATCGCCCTGCCGGAGATCGCGGAGGCGGCGAACCTCCCCGCGACCCTTTCGCGAAACGTCCTGACCGGGCTCCTGCGGGAAGAGCTCGGCTTCGAGGGGCTCATCTTCACCGACGCGATGGACATGGACGCGATCGATCGCCTCTTTCCGGGAGAAGAGGCGGCGGTGCGGGCGGTCGAGGCGGGGGCCGACGTGATCCTCCTCCCTCCCAGCCCGGAGGTCGCCATCCGAGGGATCATGTCGGCGGTCCTTTCCGGACGGATTCCCGAGGAACGGATCAACGCCTCCGTCGAACGGATCCTCCGGGCGAAGGCGGCGATGGGGCTCCACCAGGAGCGGACCGTGGACCTCGAGGCGATCCATCGGCGTCTCGGGCTCTCCGGGAGCCGAGAGGTGGCCCAGGAAATCGCAAACCGTTCGATCACTCTGCTCACGAACGGAAGGAATCTCCTCCCGCTCGTCGGGACACGGAGCGCGAACGTCCTCTCCGTGTCCTATCGCAGGGCGAACGACCTGTTGGCCGGGCGCTTCTTCAACGGACGGCTCCGGGAGACTTATCCGCAGCTCCAGACGGCAGTGGTCGGCGCGGACACACCGAGAGAGGAGTACCAGCGACTCCTCACGCGCGCCCGGTCGGCCGATCTCGTCGTCCTGTCGCTCTACATCACCGCGGTGTCCAGCTCCGGGACGGTCGCGGCTCCGGAGGACCTGGTCGAGTTCATCGAGGCCGTCGCGCGCTCCGAGCGTCCGAATGTCGTCGTTTCGTTCGGGAACCCCTATCTGCTCGGCGATTTCCCGGGCGTGCAGGCCTACCTTCTGGCGTGGAGCGGCGCCGAATCGAGCCAACTCGCCGCGGCCCGGGCCCTTTTTGGCGAAGTCCGAATCCAGGGGCGCACCCCGACGCGGATCCCCCCCGACTTTGCGATCGGAGCCGGAATCGAGCTCGTGGGCCTGCGCGTGGCCGAAAGCGCGATCGAAGGGGAGTGCGGATGAGGGCGCGCCTCTCGGGGAAGGCCCGGATGCGGCTCGCCGTTGGGCTGATTTCCGTTGCGTGCGTGGGGTGTGCGCCGGGGGGCGGTGGGTCCGGCGCTTCGGGTGCGAACGCACCCCCGAGGTTCGCCGTGCTCCCGGACCGCCCGGACGCGGAGGGTGCCCGGTGGGTCGCCGAGACGCTTTCCGAGCTCACGCTCGAAGAGGCCGTGGGCCAGCTCGTCTTCCCCTGGATCTCGGGCGCCTATGCCCCCGTGGACGATCCGGAGTTCGTCGAGGCTGTCGAGTGGGTGGAACGCTGGGGGATTGGTGGCGTCGCCATCTCCATCGGCACTCCGCACGCCTACGCCGCCAAGCTGAACGCCCTCCAGTCCCGCGCCGGTCTTCCCCTTCTCGTCGCCGCAGACTTCGAAAACGGGGGCCCGGGGATGCGGATCAACCACAGCTACGCCCTCCCCTCTCTCCTTCCGCAGGGCGGGGGGACGAGCTTCCCGCCGACGATGGCCTTCGGGGCGGTGGGAGACGCCGAAGAGGTGGCCCTGTACGCGCGGATCACTGCGAGGGAAGCGCGCGCCGTGGGCGTGCATATCAACTTCGCCCCCGTCCTCGACGTCAATTCGAACCCCGAAAACCCGATCATCAACACCCGGGCCTTCGGCGAGTCTGCGGAGGAGGTCGCGCGGCTCGGGCGAGCGTACATCCGCGGGGCCAGGGAAGGGGGGATCCTCACGACGGCGAAGCACTTTCCTGGGCACGGGGACACCCGAGTGGACTCGCACCTCGTCCTTCCCGAGGTCTCCGCCGATCGCAGGCGGCTCGACGCCGTCGAGCTGGTCCCCTTCCTCGCGGCGGTGGAGGAGGGAGTGGACGCGGTCATGACCGCGCACGTCTCCGTCCCGGGGATCCTCGGGACGGGCGCGCCCCCGGCGACTCTTTCTCCCGAGTTCATGACGGAGCTCCTCCGGGAAGAGATGGGGTTCACCGGCCTTCTCTTCACTGACGCCCTTCGGATGGGCGCGATCACGGAAGGGTACGGCGCCGGGGAGGCTGCGGTCCTCGCCCTCGAAGCGGGGGCAGACGTGATCCTCATTCCGGAATCCGTACCGGCGGCCATCACCGCTGTAGTCGAGGCCGTACGGTCGGGACGCGTCACGCGCGAACGCGTGGACGCCTCTGTCCGGCGAATCCTCGAGGCGAAGGCCCGGGTGGGAGTGCACCGCGAACGGATGGTCCCCATCGAGAGCGTCGCACAGGTCGTCGGAGTCTCGGAGCATCGGCGCGCGGCGGAGCGGGTCGCCGCCCGTTCGATCACCCTTCCCCGCGACGCGGGAGCGATCCTTCCCCTCGATCCCGAGAGGGTGCGCCGCGTCCTCAGCGTGACGTACGCGGCGCCGGAGGATCTTCCGGCCGGCCGGGAGTTCGACGCGGTTCTCGCGGGGCTCGTTGCGGAGGTCGAGAGCGCGCGCATCGCCCCGACCGCGGACGAGGAGGAACTCGACGCGGTGGAAGAGCTCGCCCGTGAAGCGGACGTCGTGCTCGTGAACGCCTACGTCCCGCCGCGGGCGGGAGCCGGGACGGTGGCCCTCCCCACGGCGGTTCAGGACTTCGTCCGCGAGCTGATCGAGGGGCATCCCACCGTCCTGGTCTCTTTCGGGAATCCCTATCTCCTGAATGCGCTTCCCGAAGTAGGGAGTTACCTGATCGCCTGGGGAGACCGGGAGGTCTCGCAAGCGGCGGCGGCGCGGGCGGTGGCGGGGGCCGCCGCGATCACCGGGCGGCTTCCCATCACCCTCCCAGGGCTCCACAGTCGAGGCGACGGGTTGGGTCGCGCCGCGATTCCGGAAGTGGCGGCGAGGGCCGGCGCGCGGCGGGACGCCCTCGACGAAGCGGGATTGGTGCGGGGGGGCGCGGATGACCTCCTTCCCGATACCGTGGAGGCGGGAGGACCCGTCGGGGCCGCCCCCGGCGGGGGCGCGGGGCCGGCCGTCGGGACTTCCGGCGCCGGCGGGGGAGCCGCTGTTTTTGCGGCGCCGCCTTCCTGGCTCGCTCTGCCGATTTCCCCGCTCGAGGCGGACCCGCGCTCCGTCGGAATGGACCCGGCAAGCCTCGAGGCGCTCGACGACTATATCCTGCGTGCCCTCGCGGACTCGGTCGCCCCGGGCGCAGCCCTCGCCGTAATGCGCCACGGTCGGCTCGTCCGCCTTCGGGGGTACGGACGGCTGGACTGGAATCTGGGGAGCGCAGCGGTGACGCCCTTCTCGCTCTACGACCTCGCTTCACTCACGAAGGTGGTCGGGACGACCTCGGCGGTCATGCTCCTCGTGCAGGAGGGGCGGCTCGGCCTCGAGGACCCCGTCGTCCGCCATCTTCCCGGCTTCGATCGAGGGGATCCCCGGAAGGCCGAAGTCACGATCCGGGACCTCCTTCTCCACCGAAGCGGACTTCCGGCCTATGTCGGATTTTACCAGGATCTCTCGGGGAAGGCGGCGATCCAGGAGGCGGTCTTCGACCTCCCGCTCGCGACGGAGCCAGGGGCCGAAAACGTCTATTCGGACATCGGGTTCATCACCCTCGCCTGGGTGGTGGAGGCGATCGCGGGGGAGCCGCTCGATGCCATCCTGGAGCGTCGGGTCTTCGGACCGCTCGGGATGGCCGACACCGGCTTCCTTCCCGCGGCCGTGGACCGGGAGCGCATCGCGCCCACCGAGCGGACCACCGCGTGGAGGCCGTACCCTCTCGTCGGCGAAGTCCACGACGAAAACGCGCACGCCCTCGGGGGGATTGCCGGGCACGCCGGACTTTTTTCGTCGGCCCAAGACCTCGCGGTCTTCGCCCAGATTCTTCTGGGCACCGGGCTCGCGCGCCCCTGCGACTACGCCGTGGGAAGCGGGATTCCCTGCGGTTCGGAGAGCCCTTTCCGGGAGGTGCGACTCTTCCGGGAGGATACATTGGGCCGCTTCACGGTCCGGGAAGATCCGGAGGTGAGCCGCGCCCTCGGGTGGGATACCCCTTCGGGGAGCTCTTCCGCCGGGGACTATCTCTCGGAGAGCTCCTTCGGGCACACCGGCTTCACGGGAACATCCATCTGGATCGACCCCGAGCTGGAGCTGGTCGTCGTCCTGCTGACCAATCGCGTGAACCCCAGCCGGGACAACCAACGCCACATCCCCTTCCGGCGCGCGGTTCACGACGGCGTGGCCACGGCGGTCGTGGACCGCCCCGTGGAGCGCCGCGAACCGGACTGAGCGCGGCGGCCCCCTGTCCCGGCCGGCCTACCTGCCGATCCTGACCCCCGCCTGAATCGTGCGCGGGAGTCCCGGCCGAAGCCCCGCGGGGCGCCGCGAGACCGCGTAGCTCGCGTCGGCCAGATTCTGGATCCCCGCAAAGACCGTGGCCATCCCCGGGATCTGGAGCTCCCCGGAAATCGAGAAGACCAGGTGCGCGTCGGTGCGCTCGTTCGAGGGAATCTCGCCCTGACCGGCCACCGTGCGACTCTCACCGGTTCCCTCGGCTCCGAGTGTGATCCCCCAGAGGTCTCCCCGCACGCCGAGTGTCCCGTGGAACTGGTGCTTCGGATTGTAGGGGAGCTCGTCTCCGACCTCGACGGTGCCCCAGGGCTCGAAGGCGCTCGCGAAGTCGTTTCGGAACTCGGCCTGCGTGAAGGTATAGGTGACCCGGAGGGGAACCCGGAGGCCGGTGAGGCGGCCGTCCGCAAGATCCAATTCCCCGGCCGCCTCGATCCCGCGCGCAACGACCTTTCCTCCATTGAAGAGGTCGCCCGTGCCCGGAGTCCCGCTCGCTAGGGTCTCCGCTCCGAGGATGTTCGAGTAATGGCTGTAGAATCCCACCAGGTCGAGTCCCTTCGAGCCGCGGCGGTACCGGGTTCCGATCTCCCAGCTCGCGCTCGATTCGGGCCGGGTCTCCTCGTCCGCACCCGGTCCGGGAGGCCCGAAGCCGCGATGCACCCCTCCGAAGACGTGCGTGGAGGGGGAGACTTCGTAGGATGCGCCGAGGCCGGGAACCCAGGCTTCCACCGAGTTCTCGCGCACGGTTCCCGGTCCCGTGCGCTCCAGATCCTGCGCGCCCCAGTTCGTGTCCGTGAAGTCGATCGTCTCGTATCGGAGCCCCGGGGTCAGGGTGACGCGTCCGGCCCGGACCTCGTCCTGGATGTACATGGCGATCGCCCGCGCGTCCACCACCCGATTCGTCTGCGCTCCATGGATCCCGGGATTCGTCAACGTCATGACCCCGTCGGTCATGCGGTAACCGTCCTCCCAATGGAAGCGGTCCTCCTCGTCCTCGTGGATCCTCACGCCGAGCTCGAGCTGGTGGCGGGCACCGAGAGCGTTGGCCCGCACGCCCAGGACGGTCTGGATTCCGCGTGCCAGGTACTCGCGGTTGTTCGCGCGGATCCGAAGCGCGTTGTCGCCGCTGTCACCCCCGTTGAGGATCGCGAGCTCAGCGGGAAACTGCTCGGGGTCGTCGAGGACCGCGTTGAGCGACCTGCCTCCAACGCTTTGCAGCTTGTACCAGTTCCGCGCGAAAGTGTTTTGGTACAGGGTGGTGGTCAGATCGAACCCTGAAGAGGTCGTGAGGAAGTGCCGGAGTTGAAGCTGGTCGTGCTCGGTTTCCATCAGGTCGAGTCGTGACCCTGCGTATCGGAGCAAGGGCGTCGCCTGAAAGTCCCCATCGGTGATTCCAAGGTACGTTTCGTCCGATGCCTGTTCGACACGTCCCACCTTGAGCTCCACTTCCTGATACGTGGGGGCGTCCCGCCGCGTGTTCGCGCGAAGGCGAGCCAGGTAGTCCTCGAGGCGGTATCCGGTGTCGCCACCCCCCTGGAGCTCCTTGAATCCGTCCGTGGCGACTTGGTACGTCTCGATCCATGCGCCGAAATGGTCGGTGGCGCCGCCGATCCCTCCCCGCCCCTTGAAGGACCCGTAGGCGCCGCCCGAGAGCTCCGCCTCCCAGGCGAGACGCTCGGGGATCGAGCGCGATACGAGATTGATCGCGCCCCCCGTGGTCCACGGTCCATAGCGGATCTGGCTCGATCCCTTTCGGACCTCCACCCCCTCCATGCGGCCCATCGTCGGCACGTAATAGGCCGCCGGCGCCGAATACGGAGCGGGGGCCACGAGTATGCCGTCCTCCATCAGGGTGACCTTCGAGCTTCGCTCCGCGCCCGTGCCGCGGAGTCCGATATTGGGGCGCAGGCCGAATCCTTCTTCGTCCTGGATGTTCACTCCGGGGATGCGCCGGAGAGTCGCGTGGATATCGTCGAAGAGGAGGGGCTGGATCCGAAGATCGGCGCGGCTGAGGAAATGAGCCGATCCCGGCGCGCTACCCATCACGAGCGGATCGCCGACGAGCCGGGTTCGCGTCATCAGAACGACGAGTGGGTCGAGAGCGACCTCACCGCGCGCCATCTCGACGCGGAGATCGCGGATTCCCGCGGCGGTCACGTCGAGCTCGAGGGTGACCGGAGCGTATCCGAGCCGCGAAAAGCTCACCCGGGCCGGCCCCACCGGAATGCCGGAGAGGGCGAATCCACCGTGCGCGTCGGAGCTTCCGCGCACCCCCGTCCCCTCGACCTGGACGATCACGGAGGAAAGTGGAGCCCCCCGGTCGGAGCTCACGACCTGACCAACGAGACGGGAGGTTTGCTGTGCGCCTAAGGGAAAAGTCGCGAACAGGAAAGTGGCGGCGAGGATCAGCGGGCGCATGAACGTCCTGGCGGGCTCGGGGGTCGGGGCCGTATTATGGATGAGAACCATTCTCAAGAACCGATGCCGACATCATATGGGGGAGCGCAACCCGGGTCAAGGAGTAGTTGAGATTTAATCTCAATCTCATTAATCTGACTTCCAGGGAACGGTCCACTCCGGACCATCTCTGGGAACCCAAAGACTGAAAGAGGCGGCAATGCGTCGCGACCGATGCGATTTCCGACACCCCGAATGCGGGACCCGTTCAACCTCCGGTGGCGGTGACCAGCAGGCGCGGCGCGAACTCCGCCGGTCCAAGGGACCCTGGTCCGCGGCGCCGCGGGCCGTTCTGATTTCCCTGGCTCTGGTCGGATGCCAGGAGGGTTCCGACGGCCCGCCCGTCGTGAACGTTTATAGCCACCGTCATTATGAGGCGGATCAGATGCTCTTCGACCGGTTCAGCGAGCTGACCGGAATCGAAGTGCGCGTCGTGACCGCGTCCGCCGATGAGCTAATTACGCGGCTCGAGCGAGAGGGAGAGGCCTCGCCGGCGGACCTTCTCATCACGGTGGATGCGGGCCGCCTCCATCGAGCCAAGGAGCTCGGGCTACTTCAGCCCGTCGAGTCCGAGGTCCTCACCGAGACGGTTCCAGCCCACCTTCGCGACTCCGAGGGATATTGGTTCGGGCTTACCCAGCGGGCGCGCATCCTCGCGTACGCTCTCGATCGGGTGAGTCCGGACGAGCTTTCGACGTACGAGGACCTCGCCGACCCACGCTGGCGGGGGCGCGTGCTCGTCCGCAGCTCGGAAAACATCTACAACGTCTCGCTCCTGGCTTCGATGATCGCGGCCAATGGACTGGAGGCATCCGAAGCGTGGGCCGCCGGCGTTGCGGCGAACTTTGCGCGCCCGCCGCAGGGTGGAGATACGGAGCAGATTACGGACGCCGCCGCCGGTGTCGGCGACGTGGCGATCGTCAACACCTACTACGTCGGCCGCCTCCTCGACGACCCCGATCCCGCGAACCGGGCTCTTGCCGAGCGGATCGGCGTCTTTTTCCCGAACCAGGACGGAAGGGGCACCCACGTCAATGTGAGTGGCGCCGGCGTCACGACGCACGCTCCCAATCCTGAGAACGCGCTCGCCCTCCTCGAATTTTTCGTCAGCGAAGAAGCGCAGCGGATTTTCGCCGAGGCGAACTTCGAGTACCCGGTCCGGGAGGGGGTGGCGTGGGCACCGGTCCTCGAGGAGTGGGGCATGTTCCGAGCGGATACGCTGAGCCTCGACGTGCTCGGCGAGCTCAACAACGAAGCGGTGATGGCCTTCGATCGTGCCGGATGGCCCTGAGGCGTAACCGAAGGAGTGCGCGGGCGGGTCGTCCGAAGACGCCACTCACCCCGCGCCGGATCACCTCAACCGTTTATGTCGTCCGACCCCGGTCCGTCCGAGACGGGCACATCGACACCGTGCTCCGAATGGATCTCGGGCGGGGCAGGTGAACCGATCTCGGGTGCCGGCTGGGAACGGAGCACGGGAAGAACGGCCAGCAGACCCGCGAGGCGAAGGAGAACGATAAGCGGAAGCGTCACCGCCCGGGGGCGGGAAGAACGTGTCTCGGAGGGCACGGTATTTTTCCTGGATCTATGTGACTCGCCCCGGTCGGCATCGTGCAGGACCGGGCGATAGAAGATGCACCGGCAAGGCTGCGGAAATGCGGGTGCGCGTAAAGCGGCGGAGACTGCTGCCGCCCGCCGGGGTCGGGCGCTTACCCGCGCCTCCTCAGGTCCTCGCCTTCTCCGGCTCCCCACGCCCGCTCGACTCCACGCGGGGGCCCGTTGCATCCCTCGGGGCCGCCGGCATCGGCGTCCACCCGATGGTCTTGACCGCCGCCTGAGCCGCGGCGAGGCGCGCGACGGGGACGCGGAAGGGAGAGCAACTCACGTAATTCAGCCCGATGTTGTGGCAGTATTCCACGGACTTCGGGTCGCCCCCGTGCTCGCCACAGATCCCGATTTCGAGATCGGGCCGGGTCGCGCGCCCGAGTCTGACGGCCGTCTCCATGATCCGGCCCACACCATCCACATCCAGCGTCGCGAAGGGGTTGTCGGGGAGGACCTGCGTCTGGATGTAGTGGATCAGGAAACCAGACTCGGCGTCGTCGCGGGAAATTCCGTAAACCGTCTGCGTGAGGTCGTTCGTGCCGAAGGAGAAAAACTCGGCGACCTCGGCGATGGAGTCCGCCGTGAGCGCTGCCCGGGGGATCTCGATCATCGTCCCGAGCTTATAGGGGATTTCCATCTTCTCCTCCTCCATCACCGCCGACGCCTCCAGCTGCACCACGTCCCTCTGCGCCTTGAGCTCGTTCACGTGCGAGACGAGGGGAATCATCACCTCGACCTGTACGTCCACCCCCTCACGCGTGCACTGCGCCGCAGCCTGGAAGATGGCCCGCGTCTGCATCCGCGTGAGCTCCGGCATCAGCATGGCAAGCCGGACGCCCCGGGTTCCCAGCATCGGATTCGACTCGAGGAGGTCTTCGGTCCGCGAGAGGAAGTCCTGCTTCGCGCGGATCTCCTCCAGCGTCTCGTCGATCTCCCGAAGGCTTCCGAGATGATGGAGCTTCACTTTGAGCTCAGCGAGCTCGCGGAGGAGCTCCTGATGGCTCGGGAGAAACTCGTGCAGGGGTGGGTCGAGGAGTCTGACCACGACCGGAAGCCCGTCCATCGCGCGATAAAGCCCCTCGAAGTCCGAGCGTTGGAGGGGGAGGAGACGGTCCAGTGCCTCCTGCCGTTCTGCCGTACCCCGCGCCATGATCATCTCACGCATGACGGGGAGGCGATTTTCCTCGAAGAACATGTGCTCGGTCCGGCAGAGCCCGATTCCCTCTGCTCCCATCGAGCGCGCTCGGCGCGCGTCCTCAGGGTAATCCGCGTTGGCCCAGACCTGAAGTGTCCTGTATTCGTCGGCCCATTCGAGAAGACGACTGAGCCAGGGGTCCCCGAGATCCGGCACAACGGTGGGGAGCGCACCCAGGTAAACTTCGCCCCGCGTCCCGTCTATGGAGATCGCATCCCCCTCGCGGATGGTCGTGTCGCCGGACCGGGCTTCCCGATTGTCCAGGTCGATCTCGAGGGTCTCGATCCCGACCACCGCCGGTTTTCCGAACTGGCGGGCGACGAGGGCCGCGTGGCTGGTACGTCCCCCCCGGCTCGTGACGATTCCGTTCGCGGCGAGCATCCCATGGACGTCGTCGGGCTTCGTTTCGGGACGGACCATGATGACGTCTTTGCCCTCTTCCTTCGCCCACCGCTCGGCCGTGTCCGCGTCGAACGCGACGACGCCGACCGCCGCGCCCGGCGAGACGTTGAGGCCGCGTGCCAGAACTTGCGCCCGGCCGCGGGCCTCTTCGTCGAACTGCGGATGGAGGTAGAAGTCCACCTGGGTGGGGCTCACGCGAAGCACGGCTTCCTGCCGCTCGAGCAGGCCTTCGTCCACCATGTTCACGGCGATCCGAACCTCGGCCTGGGCCGTGCGTTTCCCGTTCCGGGTCTGGAGGAGCCAGAGCCGACCGTCTTCGATCGTGAACTCCAGGTCCTGCATGTTCCGGTAGTGCCGTTCCAGCTTATCCGCGATCGCGCAGAGCTCTGCGTAGGGTTCCGGGAAACGTTCGGCCATCGCGCTGATGTCCAGCGTCTTCCGCGTTCCGGCCACGACATCTTCCCCCTGGGCGTTGATCAGGAAGTCGCCGTGCAATCCCGGCTCGCCCGTCGAAGGATTCCGGCTCATCACGACGCCCGTTCCCGAATTGTCTCCCATGTTTCCGAAGACCATCGTCACGATATTGACCCCGGTCCCGAGGTCGTGTGGGATCCCGGACGCGTTCCGGTAGTCGGTGGCCCGCTTGGTATTCCACGACTCGAAGACCGCCTCCGTGGCGGCGCGGAGCTGTTCGATGGGGTCCTGGGGGAAGGGTGCGCGGGTGTGCGCGCGCACCAGCTCCTGGAACCGCTGGGCGAGGGCCTTCCAATCCTCAGCGCCGAGATCGGAGTCCGTGGAGACTCCCGCTTGCGCCTTTCGCCGCTCGATTTCCTTCTCGAAGATCTCGTCTTCCATCCCGCGGACGACGGTCCCGAACATCTGGACGAGCCGGCGGAAGGAGTCGTAGACGAAGCGCGGGTCGCCGGTGAGCTGGACCATTCCGCGGGCGACCTTGTCGTTCATCCCGAGGTTTAAGACCGTGTCCATCATCCCCGGCATGGAAAACTTCGCTCCGGAGCGG
Organism: Gemmatimonadota bacterium; assembly: GCA_040882465.1. Taxonomy (NCBI): domain Bacteria; kingdom Pseudomonadati; phylum Gemmatimonadota; species Gemmatimonadota bacterium. The sequence continues at coordinate 102,468 of JBBEBG010000017.1, read as the reverse complement.
CAGGAGACGAGGAGGGGGCGTTCCGGGTTTCCGAATTCCTTCCCCGTCATCTCCTCGATCCGGCGGAGCGCGTCAATCTCCTGGTCCCAGATGTCCGTGGGGAATCGGCCCTGATCCGTCAGGTAGGCGATACACGCCTCGGTGGTCACGGTGAACCCGGGAGGGACGGGGACGCCGATCCGCGTCATCTCCGCCAGATTCGCGCCCTTGCCGCCGAGGAGGGTCCGGACCCCTTCCCAGTCTCCCGCGGTGGATTCCGCCTCGGCGAGCTCCGAATACAGGTAAACCCACTTCTTCGCCATCGGTACCCCTCTCTTCTTGGAGGCCGAGGCTCCGAATCGGAACGAGAGCCGTGGAGCCCGACCGCACGCGCGTTCTGGAGCCTGGGAGCAAGTTTCAGGCCGGACATACAATGCGCAATCAGACCGCCACGCGTCCAGCCCCGGGGAGTTTCGGTACACATTGGCCTCAGGTTTTCTGACCTCCTCGGGCTGGCGGCGCGACAGCTGATGCGGCGGTCCGACGAAACGGTGCGAGCGCGGCCTCACTCGGCGGAGGATCGAGGCCTCCGGCCGCTCTCCGGTGGCGGGGGGCGGTCCCCCGCCCTAATCATGTCCCGCCCCGGCATTCCCCCGCATCCACGGAGATCGCTGCATGGACATGTCCACGATCAACTGGCTCGCCGTCGCCGCCGCGTCCCTCGTCGGCTTCGTGGTCGGGCCCCTCTGGTACGGCCCGCTCTTCGGGAAGAGCTGGATGGCGACGGTCGGCTTGAAGCCCGAGGATGCGGGGAGGGCGAACATGGCGGCGATCTACTCCCTCTGCCTCCTGCTCCAGGCGGTCATGGCCCTTTGCCTCGCGATGTTCTTGAATGCGCCGGAGATTGGCCTCGCAGAGGGCGCCATGTACGGATTCCTGACGGGAGCCGGGTAGATCGCGCCCGCGCTTGCCGTCAACGCACTCTTCGAGATGAAACCGGCCCGTTACATGGCGATCAACGGGGGCTACTGGATCGTGATCTTCACTCTTATGGGAGTGATCCTGGGAGGGTGGAAATAGTGGGGAACCGCGCCCCGCGCCCGGTTAGTCGAGAATCTCGCGGACCTTTCTCGCGAGAGTGGCTGGGCTGAACGGTTTCTGCAAGTACGCGACGCCGGGAGCGATTACCCCATGCCGGACGACGGAATCGTCCGTGTACCCGGACATGAAGAGCACCCTCGCCGAGGGGAAGAGAGGTTCGAAGCGCTTGGCTAGCTCGGGACCGCTCATCTCTGGCATCACCACGTCCGTGAGCAGGAGATGGATGGGCTTCTTGCGGCGCTGCGCGATGCTCAGCGCCACGACTCCATTGGGCGCCTCCATCACCTCGTAACCCAGCCGCGCCAGAATCTGCCGGGCCACTTCGCGTACGCCAGGGGCGTCCTCCACGAGGAGAATCGTCTCGCCCCGACCCTCTGGGGGAGGCGCCATCGCCGGCGCCCCGTGCTCCTCGTCCACTTCACCGGCGAGGGGAAGGTAGATCTTGAACGCCGCCCCCCGATCCGGTTCGCTGTAAACCCAGATGAAGCCCGCGTTTTGCTTGACGATCCCGTATACCGTGGCGAGTCCGAGTCCAGTCCCCTTGCCGACGGCTTTGGTGGTGAAGAAGGGTTCGAATATCCGCTCCTGTGTCGCGGCGTCCATTCCAACGCCTGTGTCACTCACAGAGAGGAGCCCGTACCATCCAGGAGTCACAGGATTGCGGTTCCCCACGTCGTCATTGCTCAGCTCCACCCGCCGAGTTTCGATCGTAATGGAGCCGCCCTTCGGCATCGCGTCGCGGGAGTTCACGGCGAGGTTCATGATGACCTGCTCGAGTTGGCCGGGGTCAATCAGGACGCTCGTTCCACCCGGGTTCATCAGGGTCACGAACTCCACGTCCTCCCCCACCACGCGTCGCAGGAGCTTTTCGGCCCCGCCGACGACTTCCTCCAGCGTCACCACACGCGGCTCGATGACTTGCTGGCGGCTGAATGCGAGGAGCTGGCGGGTCAGCGATGCGGCTCCGTCGGCCGCCTTACGAATCTGTTCGAGGTCTTGGTGCCGGGGATCGGATGAGCCTAGGTCTTCCATCAAGAGGTCGGCGTAGCTCGCGATCACGGTCAGGAGGTTATTGAAGTCGTGCGCAACACCTCCGGCCAGCCGCCCTACCGCCTCCATTTTCTGCGCCTGTCTGAGCTGGTCTTCCAGGAGGCGAACGCCGCTTATGTCGCGATACGCGGAGATCCGGACCTGCCGCCCCTCGAACTCGTGGAGGCGCGCTGTAGCCTCCAACAACAACCGACGGCCATCCGCAAGCGTCACGGAGAACTCGGTGCGGCCCTCGAAGCCGTCGGAGAGACGTGTCGCGGAAGCCGGGCGGTCGGCCACATCCACGAGGTCGAGCGCGGGCTGGCCGATCAGCTCCGACAACGGGCGTCCGACCAACGTCGCGAGTCCTTCGTTCGCGGCAATGATGACCCCGGCCTCTGTGATCACGACGGCGTCGAAGGTGGCTTCGATGAGCTTTCGAAACCGCGCCTCACTCTCCTCCAGCGCCTTCACGGCTTCCTTGCGAGCGGTGACATCCTCCTGGGTGGCGAGGAAGTGCGTGACCCGTCCCGACGTGTCCCGAATCGGTGTGATCGTCGTAGAGTCCCAATAAAGCTCTCCGCTCTTTCGGCGATTCCGGATCTCACCCCGCCACGGGTGTCCCGCCAAAGCGGATTTCCAGAGGTCGTCGTAGACGCCGGGGGGGACTTCACCCGATCGGAGAAGCCGGGGGGTCCGCCCGATGGCCTCTTCCGCGGTAAAGCCGCTCGACTCGGCGAATCGGCGGTTCACCCACTGGATCCGTCCGGCCAAATCGGTTATAAAGACCGCCGCTGGGCTCTGGTCCAGGGCGAGAGTCAGGACGCGGATCTGCTCGGAGGTGTGTTCCTGATACCGACGCGCACGGTCTTCCGCGAGGACGCGGCGGACCGCCAGTGGGAGTCGAGCCATGTGGTCCTTCGCCACATAGTCCGCCACCCCCTGTTTGATGCACTCGACGGCCTGCTCGTCCCCGAGCGTGCCGGTCACGAGTATGAAGGGGGTCGTGACTCCCCAGGAGCGAATCTCCCGGAAGGCTTCCATCCCATTCCACCCCGGAAGGCGGAAGTCCGAGAGAAGGACGTCGAAAGACTTGCCTCCGATGGCCTCTCGAAGCTCCTCGAACGTGCCCGCCACTTCCGCCTCGACCTCGAATCCCGAATCCTGGAGCACGTGAACGCAGATCTCGGCGTCCGCTTCGTCGTGTTCGACGATGAGGACGCGGAGGCGCTCGCGGTGACCTCGCTTGGGCCCGGCCATCAGGTGCCCCCGTATTCCCGGCCCGGAGGGCGCTCGTTCACTCCGAGCCAATATCGCGCCATGAGGCGGATCGTCTCACGAAACCGTTCAAAGTCTACGGGTTTCTGCACGAAGCTGTTGGCGCCCAGGCGGTATGCCGTCCCGACATCCTGCTCGAGCCCCGATGAGGTGAGCATGACCACGGGGATCCGCGCCGTCCGCGGGTCCTCGCGCAACGCCAGGAGCACCTCCAGTCCGCTGACTTTGGGGAGCTTCAGGTCGAGAAAAATCACCCTTGGCAGGGAGGCCGCGACTCGGCCGGCGTGCGCGCCGGGGCCGCGAAGAAACTCCAGCGCTTCTTCCCCATCATGCACATGGCGCACCTTGGTTACCCCCTCCTCGGCGAGGAAGAGGAGGATGAGTTCGGCGTCGCCGGGATCGTCCTCGACGAGGAGGAGCTCGACGGCCGGCTCGATCATCGACTTTCGGCCGGATCCGCTTTGCCGGCGGGTCCGAGTGTGAAAGTGAAGGTCGCTCCGATGCTCTTTTCGGCTTGGGCCCAGATCTCGCCACCGTGCTTGTGGACGATCCGTCGAACCGTCGCCAGTCCCACGCCGCTCCCCTCGAATTGATCCGCGCGATGGAGCCGCTGAAAGACGCCGAAGAGCTTGTCCGCGTACTTGGCATCGAAGCCGACTCCGTTATCGCGGACAAAAAACGCTTGCGTCCCTTGTCGCTTGCATGACCCGACCTCGATCACGGCGACCTCCCGAGGGCGCGAGTACTTCACCGCGTTGGAGAGGAGATTCGTGAAGACGATCCGCACGAGCCCGGGATCGCAGTCGGCCACCGGTAGCTCGCCCACTCGCCATTCGATCTTCCGGTCCTTCGCGTCCGCCTTGAGATCTCCAATCGTCTCCTGCACGACGGACTCCAGGGGGGTCGGGCGGACCCGGAGGTCCTGTCGCCCGACACGCGCCAGGTAAAGGAGGTCATCCACGAGCTGGCCCATGTGCCGGGTTCCGTTCTCGATCCTTTGCATGAGGTGGTCCGTCTTCGGATCGACGTCGTCCCCGAGGTGTTCGCGAAGCACCTTTGAAAACCCGTCCACCTGTCGGAGCGGGGCACGAAGGTCGTGCGAGACGGAGTAGGTGAAGGCTTCGAGCTCCTCGTTCGCGGTCCGCAACGCATGCTCTGCGGCGACGAGACGAGAGATATCGCGAGCCTCCATCACGATGTAGGCGACCTTTCCGTCGGCCCCCGCGATCGGGACCAGGCTGAAGCTGACCGGAACCTGCACGTCGAAAATCCTGAAGTTCTCTTCACCAGTGACAGTGGTGCCGGAAAGCGCTTCCTCGAAGGCTTCGGCCATGCGAGTCCGAAGGTCGTCGTCCCACGACCACCAGGGGGCATCGGCGAAGGCCGTTTCGAGTAGTGCATCGAGGGAAAGCCCGCTCGCCTCCTGGGCGATGCGATTCACGAGGAGGATCGTCCCGTCCCAGGCGACCTTGGCATTCAGGGTAGACATCGCGTCCAGATATTCCTGAACCTCACGGCGAGCCTCGGACTCCCTCCGAAACCTACTCTCCGTATTCTTCCTTCGCCGTTCCTCGCTCAGCTTGCGTTCGCTCACGTTGCGGATCGAGGCGGTGACGAGGGTTCCTTCCTCCGTTTCGACGGGACTCAAGCTGATCTCGACGGGGAACTCCGAGCCGTCCTTCCGCCGTGCCCAAAGGTCGAGACCCGTCCCCATGGGGCGCGCGTGCGGATCGGAGAGATACCCTGTGCGATGGCCCGGGTGAACTCCTCGGAAGCGGGTCGGCACGAGCGCGTCCACCGGCTTTTCGATGAGCTCGTCCCTGGTGTAGCCGAAAAGTTGTTCGAGTTGAGAATTGACGAGAGCGATTCGTCCCGACCGATCCACGATCACCATCGCGTCCGGCGCGGATTCGAGGAGCGCGCGGAAGCGAGCTTCGGTTCGCCTCCGTTCGGTCACATCTCGAATGGAGGCGATGGCGAACACTTCGTTCCCAACCTCAAGTGGGCTCAGACTGATTTCCACGGGGCACTCCGTCCCGTCCTTCTTGAGCGCCGAGAGCTGGAGCCCGATTCCCATGGCGCGGGTCCGCGGGTCCGCGAAGTATCCGCTTCGGTGCGCCGAGTGGGTGTCGCGGAAACGATCCGGTACGAGAAGGTCCACGGGTTTCCCGAGAAGCTCTTCGCGCCCGTATCCCAGGAGTCGCTCAACCTCGGGATTCACCAGCGAGATGCGCCCGCCCCGATCCACGAGCACGATCGCGTCCGGAGCGGCTTCGATCACACCACCGAAACGAGTCTGGAGGATTTTCGCCTCCCTCTGGTACCTAATCGGGGTCGTGTCCCGTTCGTTCGAGATCAGGTAGCGCGACCCGGCGCGGTCGTTGATGGCTTTCGCCACGACGTCCACGTACATGAAGAGACCGTCCTTCCTGCGGCGGACTCCCTCGTAAATCGTAGGGCCTGGAGCGGCGGCGGCTTCGGTCCACTTGCGCCTCTCCTCTTCGGACTCCGATGGAACGATGGTGTCGAAGACGGACTGGCCAATCGCCTCTTCCGCAGTGAACCCGAAGAGGTCGGAGGCCTCCGAATTCCAAGCGACGATCTCGCCGTCCGGGCGAGTCGAAATGAGAGCCCCGAGCAGCTCCTCGAGGAGCTGCTCACCCAGAGGAAGAAGGGGGGGCAATCCGCGTTTCATTCCGGATCCGGGCCCCGAATGGCGGGTGGGCCTGCTCGGACCGAAGATATGCGCCAACTTGAACTTGTGGTATCAGGGTTTTCCTTAGGGCGCTGGCATGGGGTCTTCGTCTCCGGCGGAGATGATGCCGAGGCGAAGGGCATACCGAACGAGGCTAGCCAAGTCGGGGAGGCCGAGGCGCTTCATCGCTTCGGTGCGGTGGGTTTCCACCGTCTTTACCGAGAGATGCAGCCGTCTCGCGATTACTTTGGTGGACGCGCCGGCCGCGAGGAGCCGAAAGACCTGCCACTGCCGGGCGGAGAGTCGCTTCAGGGGCTCCCGAAGGTGTACGGCGCGTGCGATCGCGTCGCCCAAGCGGAAGAGCTCGGACTTGGGGATATAATCGGCGGCGCCGGACTGGAGGCAGGCGACGCCGACCCGGTCGAGGCTCCCCGAGACCAGGAGGAATGGGCAACCGGGGTGTTTCTCGCGGACGACTCGCATCGCGTCGAGAGAGTTGAAGTCTGGAACTCCCCGATCGGAGAGGACGATATGCGGAGTGGATTCCCGAAGGGCCTGACGGAAAGTGTTCGAGTCGGACGCCCAGGCCACGCGCACCTCCGGATCCGCTTCCTGGAGCCGGTGGGTGATCAGCTCCGCATCCAGGGGATCGTCTTCCAGGAGAATGGCCCGAAGGGCCCCAGAGGGTCGTTTGATCATTAGAAGCACCCAGCGTAAGGCTCAACCACGAGCGTCACAATCGGGAAATCCCTGAGGAGTGCGCCTGGGGTCGCGCGGGGCACGGGCAGACACGGGCGGCTCCTGCGTAACGTATCCCCCTTTCCCACCAGCGTACCCTGCTCTAACCTGCGGCAGCGTTGGAATCCACCAGGTTTGTTAACCCCCACGGGCCCTACGGGCAAGAAATGACCGGACTCGATTGGTCCATCATCGTCCTTTACTTCGTCATCGCGGCGGCGATCGGGCTCGCCCTCTCGAAGCGCGGAGGGCGGTCGATGTCCGAGTACTTCGTCGGGGGAAGGGCTCTGCCATGGTGGCTCGCGGGGACTTCGATGGTAGCCACCACCTTCGCCGCGGACACGCCGCTCGCGGTGACGGAGCTGGTGGTCCAGTACGGCGTCGCAGGAAACTGGCTCTGGTGGAACATGGTGATGAGCGGAATCCTGACCGTGTTCTTTTACGCGCGCCTTTGGCGGCGAGCCGGCGTGCTGACCGATGTCGAGTTCACGGAGCTTCGTTATGGAGGGGAACCGGCGGCGATCCTGAGGGGATTTCGGGCCGCATACCTCGCCCTGCCCATCAATCTGATCGTGATGGGGTGGGTGAATCTCGCGATGGTCGAGATCACGGTGGGCGCCCTCGATATCCCGCGGTGGTCCGCTCTCCTGGTTTGTTTCTTCCTCGCCGCGAGCTATTCGGTGGTGGCGGGGCTCTGGGGCGTCGTCGTCACCGACTTCTTCCAGTTCGGGCTCGCCTTCGGTGGGGCGGTCATTCTCGCCATCTTCGCGGTGGACGCGGTGGGTGGGATCGCGGGGCTCGAGGAGGGAATCGCGGGCGTGTACGGTTCGACCGAAGCGGCGCTCTCACTCCTTCCGCTCGAGGGCGCGACCTGGATGCCAGCCATGACCTTCGCGGTTTACCTCGGGATGAACTGGTGGGCTTCCTGGTACCCGGGGGCCGAGCCCGGGGGCGGAGGCTACGTCGCCCAGCGGATCTTCGCCGCGCGGACGGAGCGGGACGGACTCCTCGCCACCCTCTGGTTCAACGTCGCGCATTACGCGGTCCGTCCCTGGCCCTGGATCCTGGTCGCGCTCGCGTCCACGGTCCTTTACACGGATCTCGACAATCCCCGCCAAGGCTACATCCTCGCGATCGTGGACCTCCTTCCCCCGGGGCTCACGGGACTCCTCCTGGCTGGATTCGCTGCGGCGTATATGTCCACGATCTCAACTCAGCTGAACTGGGGCGCGAGTTACCTGGTCAACGATCTCTACGCGCGCTTCGTGAAGAAGGACGCCAGCGAACGCGAGCTCGTCCGGGTCTCCAGGGGGGCGACCGTTTTTCTCATGGTCGCGTCCCTTCTCGTGACCACCGCGATGACCTCCATCGAGGGCGCATGGCGTTTTCTCCTCGCGATCGGCGCCGGGACGGGATTGGTCCTCATCCTCCGCTGGTACTGGTGGCGGATCAACGCCTGGTCGGAGATCTCCGCGATGGTGGCATCGCTCGCCGTCAGCCTCTTCCTCTGGTTCGGAGCGGGGCTCGATCCCGACGAGCCCTCCCAGTGGGCGACGATCATGATGGGGACGGTTCTGGCGTCGACCGCGGTGTGGTTGGCCGTCACCTTCGTAACGAAGCCCGAGCGCGCGGAGGTTCTCGACCGCTTTTACAAGAAAGTGCGTCCCGGGGGGCCGGGTTGGTACCAGGTCGCGACCCGGCTCGGATACGGAAAGGAAGGGATGGACGGCGGACCACTGAACTGGACGAATTGGGTCGCGGGGGTGACGGCCGTTTACGCGAGCCTCTTCGGGACCGGAAAGCTGATCTTCGGCGAAACCCGCGACGCATTCATCTTCCTTGTCCTCGCGGGTCTCTCCTTCGCCTGGATCGCGCGCAATCTCCGCGGCATGCCCGCGGACCGGGTGCTCGAGGAGCGGTCACTGTAAGGCGAGTGGGGGACGGCTCGGCGGCGCGTTCTTCACGTAGGTGTCCAGCCAGGTCAGCGTCTCCCAGAGCACGTGGAGGTTGGACTCGCGGGCGGCATACCCGTGCGCTTCGTGCGGAAGGGTGACGTAGCGCGCGGTGGCGCCATGACCCTTGAGGGCCATATAGAGGCGCTCCGACTGGATCGGGAACGTGCCGGAGTTGTTGTCCGCTTCGCCGTGAATCAGGAGAATCGGCTCGTCGATCTTATCGGCGTGGTAAAAGGGCGACATGTTTCCGTACACATCAGGCACCTCCCAGAAGGTGCGCCGTTCGCTCTGGAAACCGAAGGGCGTCAGCGACCGGTTGTACGCTCCACTTCTTGCGATCCCCGCCCTGAATAGATCGGAGTGCGCCAGAAGGTTGGCCGTCATGAAGGCGCCGTAGCTGTGGCCTCCGACCGCGACTCGGTCTCGATCGGCGATGCCGAGCTCCACCGCATGATCGACTGCGGCCCGGGCGCTCGACACGAGCTGCTCGACGTACTGGTCGTTGGCCGTCTCGCCGGGTCCGACGATCGGCATGGAAGGACCGTCGAAGATCGCGTACCCCTGGGTGAGGAAGAGGAGGTGGGAGGCGCCCGTGACCGGGGTATACCGGTTCGGCGAACCCACGACCTGGCCCGCCGCGCCGGGGTCCACGAATTCGCGCGGATAAGCCCACACCAGCATTGGCACTCGATCCCCTTCCTCATAACCGGCCGGGAGGTAGATCGTCCCGCTCAGGGGGAGGCCGTCCTCCCGCGCGTAAGTGACGAACCGGCGATCGGCCATGGCCTGCGTGATCTCCGGGTGGGGATCGGCGAAATCCGTGACCGCCTGCATCGTCCCGGCCCCGAGATCCCGCACGAAATAGTTCGGCGGGTTCGTTCTCGTCTCCCTTCGCGTGATCACCCTCGTGGCGCCATCGTCGAGCAGACCCACGACCGTCTCGTAGCTCTCGGTGTCGCTCCGGAAGAGGCGCTCCGTCGCGAAATTCTCGAGGTCGAGACGGTCCAGGAAGGGAAGGTCTCCGTCGGGTGAGGCGCCCGCGCCGGTGAGGTAGATCGCGTCGCCGTCCTGCAGGATGGCGCCGGTGCCGGGGCGAAAAACCGGGCTCCCAGGATTGCCGTAACTGTCCTGCTGCGGGCGATCCCACAACTTGCGCGGCTCGGTCCAATTCGCGCTCATCACCCAGGTGCGCGTCGTCCGAGTGTCGCGGTCGTTTTCGGTGAGCAGGATGAGGCCCTCCTCGGTCCAGCTCGCCCCCCCGTATCGGTACTCGGTCCTCGCCACCTCCATTGGAGTCCCTGTGAAGGGCGGGATCAATGTGAGGACCCGGTCGCGGTGCGGGACGCTGTTTCGGAGATCGCCCCCATCCAGCGCCTCCACCCAGACGAGCGTGGCTGGATCGAGCGGAGCCCATCGAACCGAGCGCGGGCCCGTGATCACTCCGTTGATCGGCACGGCATCCCGCGTCGGAACGTCGGCGATCGTCCGGAGGCGCTCCCCACCGCGGTTCCAGATCTCGATATCCTGAGGGAACCCGCCCCACGTCAACAAGCGTGAGAAAGGCCGCTTGATTCTCGTGATGAGCAGGTACTCCCCGCCCGGTGCCGCCGCTGCAGTGACCAACCCAGGGAGACCCACGATCGTGCGGCGGCCCGTCGCCGCGTCCACGAAGGCGAGTTCGCTCGTGAAGTGATATTCGAACAGCGCCTCATCGTGTGCGCTGGCGAGGAGATCCTGGTACGTCGGAATCGGGCCGGGCGCCCCGAAGTTTTCCTGGACGTTGGGGCCCGCCGGCGCGGCCGGCAGGCCCGGCGCCGGCCCGCGTCCCGGTGGGACGAAGGTGCAAAGGAGCGAAGCGCTGTCATTCAGCCAGTCGCACCCGCCCACCAGCGGGTTCAGGGCAGCGTCCACTCTGCGCGTCTCGGCGGTCGTCACATCCCCGACATACAGGTCCACCCGCGTGCCGGTCGTATTCGTGAAGGCGAAGCGACGGCCGTCCGGTGAGAATCCCAGGAATGCGACGTGTGCACCTTCGGGTACCTGGACTCGTCGCTCGGCACCCGTAGTGATGTCACGAAACGTGATTCCCGTCCCCGCGGGGGCGCGCTGCGGTCCGTTGGTGGCTGGATTGACCCGAGTTCCGGCCAACGGAAGCATGGGCATGGCCAATTCGGCGATGGAGGGCATGGAGCGCCGCGGGAGGAGCGCGATGACGTCGCGCGACGGGCTCGTTGCCACCTCCGGGAGCGGCTCCGCATCGAGGACGTCCAAGATCGCCTGTGGAGGCACCTGGTAGGCGGGGCCATCGGCCTGGTCCTGCGCGAGCGCCGGCGCCGCCTGGACGAACACAAATAAGGCGACGAGCGCGCAGAGTCGAGTGCTCATCGGGGGCCTCCTGATGGGACGCAGTGACGGGGCATCCAATGCCTCAGGGACATTCAAGGGCAAGGTACGCCTGCCCTCCTGGAGGGACAAGCAAAGACGCGGGGGGTGTTGGGATGGGCCGTCGGGGCGGCGGGGTGGAGGGGGGAGGACTACGCGACCGTCCAGGAGCGGAGGACGAAGATAGATTGCGGAGGGGATGGATCCGCGGATGGCAGGGAGCGGAGGCCTCCCCCCTCCACCCCGCCGCCCCGCAACCTGGCCCCTAGTCCCGCCGTTTCGCGAGCTCTTCCCACGACGGTCCGAAGATGTCGGGGTCCGCGGTCTTTGGAATCAGGATCTCGTGCAGATCCCGCACCAGCCGGTCCGCGCCCTCCTCGTCCACGACGACGGTGAAATTCAGGTCGCTCGCCGCCTGGCTCATCAGGTGGATCCGGTGCCCCTCGAAGGCCTGCATCGCCGGTCCCATCCCGTGGAGGAGGTCCCGGATGCGGCTCCCCACCAAGCTGACCGCGGCGCAGGGGCGGATGATCTGGACCCGGCAAAAACGTCCCAGCGCGCCCTGAAGGCGGCCCAGGAGCTGATCGTCGAGAAGGGTCGCTCGCGGATCGAGCGAGACGGTGACGGTCGTCTCCGAGGTCGACACCAGGTCCACGGAAAGTCCGACGTCTCGGAAGACCGCGAAGGCGCGGGCGAGGAAACCCACTTCCTGCCACATGCCCAACGTTTCCATCGAGACGAGAACGACCTTCTTTTTCCGGGAGATTGCCTTCATGTGTGCAGGTCCGGTCGCCTCCGCCGGGAGAATGACGGTGTTCGGCGCCGACGGGTCGTGCGTGCTCTTGAGGTGGATGGGGATCTCGCGGTCCCGAAGCGCCCGGATCGCGCGCGGGTGGAGGACCTGGCTTCCCGTCGTCGTGATCTCCTGGGCCTCCTGGTAGTTCAACCGCCGGAGGAGACGCGCCGTCGGAACGATGCGCGGATCCGCGCTGAACATTCCCGGGACGTCGGACCAGACTTCGAGCCAGTCCGCTCCCCACTTCCCGGCGAGATACGCGGCCGCCGTGTCCGAACCGCCGCGCCCGAGGACCACCGGCTCTCCGGAGGCGTTTTTCGCGATGAACCCCTGCGTGAGCCCGAACCCGGGAATCGAGTCGAGGCGCCGCCGCAGCGCCGGATCGAAGTCCGGGCTGCACTCCGCCGAGAGCCAGATGGCGTTTCCGGTTTGCCGCTCCGTATCCACCGCGGGAAGCAGCTCGCCAGCATCCAGCCATTCCACGGGAAGGTCATGGGCCCCCAGATACGCGGCCCCGAGTCGCGTCGAGAGCCGCTCCCCGAAGGTGAGGATCCGAGCGCGAATTCGCGCGGTCACCTCCGCCAGGAGCGCGATTCCCTGCGCGCTTTTTCCCAGCTCAGCCAGCTCCTGGGCGAGGAGGGCGGGGCCGTCCACTCCGAGTTCCTCGCAGAGCCTGTAGTGTTTCTCCTCGAGGCCCCGGAGAACCCCCTCGTGGCGGCCCGCCATCGCCTCTTCAGGGAGACGCTCGAGGACGTCCGTGACGCCGGCGAGTGCCGAGTGCACGATCAGGAGCCGCTGTCCCGAAGCGGTGCGGGTCCGCACGAGGTCGGCGATGGTGTTCCACCCGCCGAGCGAAGAAACGCTCGTGCCGCCGAACTTGAGTACGACGCGTTGCGAGGGGGTGGCGCTGGAGTCTGGTGTCATGGGCGAGTAAGAGAATAATGAATTCCCTTCGAAGGACCAGCGCCCCTCCGGTTCGAAGGCCGTGCCGCACCTATTCAGGGGTCCGTCCCCCCGGTTAGCTTCCCCCCCGTTCGTTGGGCCGCCCCGCTGACCCGGATGCGAAGGAAGCGAGCGCATGGGAGCCTTCACCGGATTGGATGTCGCCGTCCTCCTCGTCTATCTCCTGGGGGTGACGGCCTGGGGTGCCTGGCTCGGACGCAACCAGCGCGGGGGGCGGGGATATTTCCTCGGGAATCGCGAGCTTCCCTGGGGCGCGGTCCTCCTCTCGGTCGTCGCCACGGAGACGAGCACCCTCACCTTCCTCTCGATTCCCGGAGTCGCCTACCTGGGAAACCTCGCTTTCCTCCAGATCGCGCTGGGCTATGTCGTGGGGAGGACCGCAGTGGCTGGAATCTTTCTCCCCGCGTACTACCGGGGCGAGCTGAACACGGCGTACGCCCTGCTCGGAAAACGCTTCGGGGAGACGACGCGGCGATTCACCTCCGGAATCTTCCAGATCACCCGGCTTCTCGCGGACTCCGTCCGGCTCTTCCTCACCGCGATCCCCCTCGCCCTCATTACCGGATGGCCGTATCCGACTTCGATCGTGGTGATCGGAGTCGCGACGCTCGTGTACACCTATTTCGGGGGGATCCGGGCCGTCGTGTGGGTGGATGCGCTCCAAATGGGGCTTTATCTCGTGGGAGCGATTTGCGCCCTCGTCGTCCTCCAGGGGGCGATTCCGGGCGGATGGGGAGCGGCGCTCGACACCGCTTCCGCGGCGGGGAAGCTCACCTGGCTCAACTTTTCCTTCGATCCCTCCATCGCATACACCTTTTGGGCGGGGCTGATTGGTGGCGGCTTCCTTTCCATGGCATCCCACGGGACCGACCAGCTCATCGTCCAACGCCTCCTGACCTGCCGCGACCTGCGCGCGTCGCAGCGGGCCCTCGTCGGGAGCGGAGTCGTGATCATCGTCCAGTTCGCCCTCTTCCTCCTCGTCGGAGTCGGGCTCTGGGTCTTTTACGGAGGACGCGAGTTCACCGTCTCCGATGAGATCTTCGTCACCTTCATCATCGCGGAGCTCCCCCCGGGAATCACCGGGCTCCTGATCGCCGGGGTCTTCGCCGCGGGGATGTCTTCTCTCTCCTCCTCCATCAACGCGCTCGCTTCGGCTTCCGTCTACGACTTCTGGATACCGCTTTCGGGGAAGGGGGAGGACGACTTGCGGGCGTTTCGTGCCGGGCGGGTCTTCACCCTCGTCTGGGCATGCCTCCTGATCGGCGCAGCCGTGGCGTATATCCCCATGGCAGAGGGATCCACGGCCGTCGAAGTCGCGCTCCAGATCGCGTCGCTCGTTTACGGCGCATTCCTCGGCGCATTTCTCCTCGGCGTGCTCGGGGTGAAGGCCTCGGGGCGGTCGGTCATGGTGGGGATGACCGCGGGAATCGCGGTCGTCACTTCTGTCTGGCTCTTCGGCGACGGGGCGGTCGGCTGGCCCTGGTTCGTCCCCATCGGAGTCGTGGTGACGCTCGGGGCCGGACACATCGCCGGGTTGATCGGGGGCGACGGGAAAAAGGCGCCCGCACGAACCCAAATCACAGATTGAGATGACGGAACCCGGATCCGAAGGATTCCTGGGAGTGGACGGAGGCGCCACGCGCACCCGGTTCCTGCTGGCGAACGCGGCGGGCGAGGTGCTGGCGCGAAGCGAAGCGGGGGGAAGCCTGCTTGGCGTCGGGGAAGACGAAGCGATCGCGGTGCGGATCGGAGAGGAGGCGCGCAGCCTCGCGGGGGCCGCGGGGCTCGAGCTTCCCCTCGCGGCCCTCTGCGCGGGACTGGCCGGGGCCGCCGGCCGGCCTCGGGCGAGGGCGGAGTGTGCGGCGAAGCTGGAAGCGCTCGGCGTGGCGGGCCGGGTCACTCTGGCCTCCGATGCGGAGGTGGCCTTCGAGGATGCCTTCGGCGAAGGAGACGGGATTCTCCTCATCGGCGGGTCGGGGTCCATCGGGCTCGCACGCTCCCTCGCCGAGACCGGGGATCCAGCCCTCCGACGCGTCGGAGGATGGGGCGCGCTCCTCGGGGACGAGGGAAGCGGCTACGGGATCGGGCTCGCCGGACTCCGGGCCGCCGTGGCGGCGTCCGAGGGAAGGGCCCCCGAGACCTCCTTGCTCGCGGCGCTGTACGAAGTTCTGGACCGGGACTCCGTGCGAGCGCTCTTCGAGTGGACGGAGGCCGCGGACAAGCCCGCCATCGCGGCGCTCGCGCCCGCGGTGATCGAAGTGGCGCGGGAAGGCGACCAGGTCGCCGCGCGAATCGTGGACGAAACGATTCAGGGGCTCGTTGCCCACGCTCGAGCCCTGCGAGGACGGTACTTCTTCACCTCTCCGCCACCTTCCGTGGCGCTTGTGGGAGGGCTCGTCCAGGACGGAGGGCCGCTCCGAAGCCAACTGCGCCGCGCGCTCGAAGCGGAGGCGTTCGAGGTCGTCGCGGCCCCGGTCGTTCCCGTTCGCGGGGCCGCGCGGATGGCCCGGCGCCTCGCCGTGGGAGAGGTTTCTTAGGGGACGAAGTTCGAGAGACGCACCGGCACGGTGAATTCGAAACCCCACACCGTCCGCCCGCCCGCCGAGGTTCCCTGAAGCGTCCCCGTTCTCGCGTTCGAGGAGAAGAGGGAGATCGAATGCGGCGACCCCGGAATGCGCGCCTGCAGTCCCGCGCCCCAGACGGTCTTCGCATCCTTCACCGCATCCCCGTCGAGCGTCCCCGCGTCTGCGGAGAGAGCGACGCCATCCGTCAGGCTCAGCACGATCCCTCCGCCCGCGAACCAGCCGGGGTCTCCCGAGCCGAGGGCGTCGGAGAGTCCGCGCACGACGGCGATGAGGCGGATCCCGTTGCCTGGAAGAGATTCCCCGGGATTGGCCCAGAATCCGAGCGAGAGCTCGCCGTCCAGGCTTTCGGCGAAGCCGCTGTAGCCAGCCGTGATCGCGGCGTCCAGGCGACCGAGCTCGGGCGCCCAACGCCCGAAGATCTCCCACTCGTTGACCTCCCCGGCGCCGGCCGGAGCCCGGGTCGCATAACGCCCCGCGACGAGCGTTCGTCCGGGGAGCGGGACGCCGAAGAGGAAGGTCGGGGAGTTCACCACGGCCTTCCCGTCGGTCGAGTCGACGAACCAGAACCGATGGTCGAAGTGGAAGGCCTGCGTCCCCGGGGTGCCGATCCATCCGCCCGAGAGGTTCGGGGTGCGACCCACGACCTCCTGGGAGTTTCCGGAAACGGGAAAGAGGCAGGCGGCGAAGAGGGCGACGCACAGGGCGAGGGGAAGTGCGTGCGTCCGGCCGCGCGAGGCATCGTTCGAACGAGGAAGGAACATCACTCTCCTCCGGTCTGGGGGGGCGGTCTCGGTTCCGATTCCAACTCCTTCTCTCTAACCCGCGACCTCGTCGAGAGGCAACGTGCGTGTCTCTTTGGCCGAGGTGAGCACGATCGTGGTGCGGGTCGAGGCGACCCCCGTGATCGTCTGGAGCCGGGAGTCGAGGAGCTCCGCGAGCGCGGTCGTGTCCCGCACGCGCACTTTCACGAAGAAGCAGTCCTCCCCGACGACGCGGTGCACCTCCTGGACCTCCGAAAGCGCGGCCAACGCCTGCGTGAGGTCCGGAGCCCGTGCACCCTCCCCTGTCTGCACGCGGACGAAGGCCACGAGCGCCCGTCCCACCGAGCGCGGATCGATCTTGGTCTCGTACCCCTGGATGACACCCGACTCCTCGAGCTTGCGGATGCGGTAGTGAACGGCGGAAGGTGCGAGGCCGATCTCCCTGGCGATCGCGGCGGCCGGCACGCGTGCGTTCTCCTGGAGGAGCCCGAGGATCTTGCGGTCGGTCGCGTCAATCATCGGAGCACCTCCTCGAGAGCGGTCGCCGCATCCGTCTTTTCGTCACGGTACTTCACGATGATCGGGGCGTACAGCTGGATCCCGTTGGCAAGGGCGTATTCGCCTCGCGCGGGCCGCGTCCCGGGCACGACAACCGCTCCCGCGGGAACACTCACGGGCCGTCCGGGGACGCTCCGATAGATCTCCCCCTTCACCAAATCCACGAGTGGGGTCGCGGCAGTCAACTGAACGCCGGGGGCGAGCACCGCTCTCGCTCCGACGACGACTCCCTCGAAGACCCCCGCGTTCGCCCCGACCATGACCTCGTCCTCCACGACCACCGGCCGAAGCCCGACCGGCTCGAGCACTCCACCGATCTGCGCCCCCGCGCTCAGGTGCACGCGCGCGCCGATCTGGGCACAGGAGCCGACGAGAGCGTGGGAGTCCACCATTGTTCCCTCCCCGACCCAGGCGCCCACGTTCACATACGCGGGGGGCATGATGACGACACCTGGGGCCAGATAGGCCCCAGCGCGCACCGAGCTTCCGCCGGGAACGATCCGGACTTTTTCTTCGACTCCCCGCGTTCGCCGAAGCGGAAGGGTATCGCGGTCGAAAAACTGAAATGCCGCGGATCCGTTCCCGCCTTCCGGGTAGGGTGCGGTGACTCCTGCTCGAAAGGCGAGGAGAATCCCCTCCTTCACCCATCGCACCGCTTCCCAGCTATCTCCCTTCCGCTCCGCCGCGCGCACTTCGCCTCGCTCCAGGGCGCGGAGGAGCCGGGCCACCGCGGCTCGGGCCGCGTCCCGGTCCTCGAGCGGGGACTGGCGCGCGAGCGCTTCGATCGCGTCGCGCAGCGCGGGTAGATTCTCCCGTGCCGTCATGATCCGCTGCCGAGGAGGCCTAAGTCGGCGAGCGCCTGGCGAAGGCGACTGCGCGACTCTTCACCGAGCGGGGCGAGGGGACCTCGAAGGAAGGGGCCCATCAAGCCCATCATCTGAAGCGCGGCCTTCAACGGAACCGGGTTGCTCTCCAGGAAGTTCGCCCTCAGCAGGGGAAGGAGGTCGTAGTGGACGGCGCGTGCCCGATCGAAGTCCCCCGCGAGCGCCGCGGAGACGAGCGCTTTCATTCGCCCCGGCACCTCGTTGGCGGCCACGGACACGACACCTTCTCCGCCCAGGGCCATGATCGGGAGGGCGATCCCGTCGTCTCCGGCGAGGACGAGAAATCCCTCCGGGCGGTCGCGCACGAGCGTCATGACCTGGTCGAGATCCCCGGAGGCTTCCTTCACCGCGACGACCGGCTCGAGCTCGGCGAGACGAAAGACCGTTTCGGGACGCAGGTTCACCCCCGTCCTGCTCGGCACGTTGTAGAGGACGACCGGGAGACCCCCTCCGGCATCCACCACCGTCTCGTAATGCCGCCGGAGCCCCTCCTGCGAAGGGCGATTGTAATAGGGCGTCACGAGGAGGAGGCCGGATGCACCCTCGGCGCGGGCCGTGCGCGCTAGGGCGACGGAGCCGGAGGTGCTGTTCGTTCCCGCGCCCGCGAAGACCGGGACGCGGCCGGCGGCGACCGCGACGCAGGTGGCGACGATCCGTCGCTGCTCCTCCGGCTCGAGCGTGGCGCTCTCCCCGGTGGTCCCGCAGGGCATCAGCACGTCCACCCCGCCTTCGATCATCCGCTCGACATGGCGTTCGAGCGCGGGGAGGTCGAGCGATCCATCCTCTGTCATCGGGGTGACGAGGGCGACGGAGAGTCCAGCGGGCGACGAAAGGGTCATCGGATCAGGCCGGGGCGCGCCCGGAAAGTAGATCGTCCATGAGGTCGGCGAGCGTATGGATTCCGGCCCGCCCTTCGAGCCATTCGGCGGCGAGCACGGCGCCGCGGGCAAGCCCCTTCCGGCTGAGGGCCTCGTGCCGCAGCAGAATTCGGTCGTCCGGACCCTCCAGCACGATTTCGTGAAGTCCGAGGATCTCCCCCGACCGTGTCACCGCGACCTGGAGGACGCGTGGATCCACTGCCTCCCCGTCCGGGAGAATCGTTTCCCAGCCTTCCTTCCGATCGAGAACGCGGACCAGGATCTCCGCCAGGCGGCGAGCCGTTCCGGAGGGGTGGTCGGTCTTGTGCCGGTGGTGCGCTTCGCGAAGGTGTACGTCGTAGTCGTCGAGCCCGTTCGCGATGTGCGCCGCGACCTCCACGACCCGGGAGAAGAGGAGCATCCCGATCGAAAAGTTCGGCGCGACGAGGAGCCCCGTCCCTGCTTTTTGGACGGCCGCCTCGACCTCCTTCGCCTGCCCCTCCCAGCCGGTCGTGCCCACGACGACCCCCACCCCCAGCGCCGCCGCCTTCCGGACGTTGTCGAGGACCGCGTCGGCCCTCGAGAAGTCCACCGCCACACGCGCTCCCCCGAGAGACTTCGCCGTGATCCCCCGTCCGCCCGCATTCGAATCCACGTCCAGGGCGGCCGTGATCTGGTGTCCGCGCTCCTTTGCGACCTCCTCCACCGCGCGACCCATCCGGCCGTATCCGAAGAGGGCGAGCTTCATCGCCCCCGACCCCCACGAACCCGGGGAAGCGCAGCTCCCGCGGAGGCGCTGAAGGGAGGGCTGCCCGGGTCGGCAAAAATGGCGGCACCGTCGGTCAAAGTGACAGTCTCTGTGGCAGTCAAGTCATTGTGCATGTGCGATTTGGCAGAACTCTGGCAGGTCCGGCCCGGCATGCCTTCTGCATGACGTGGTGGTCGCTTCGAGAGCGCGGGCCGCTCGGGCTTCACTCCCGTGGTCCGCACAATGTGTCACTTCCGACGAATAGGAGAAAGGAAGGAGGATCCGACCATGTCCATCACCCGCTATCGCGACCGCAACTGGCTTTCCCCCTGGAGTGACTTCGACGAGATGGCGAACCGCTTGAACAGGGCGTTCGCGGGGCGCGAGCTCGGCGAAGGGGACGGGACCGCCTGGCTTCCCGCGGTCAACGTCGAGGAGACTCCCGAGGAGCTCCTGCTCACGGCGGAGCTTCCGGGCCTTCGCCAGGAGGACGTCGAGCTCGAAATCGAGAACAATGTTCTCACCATCCGCGGGCGGAAAGAGGAGACCCGCGAAGAGAAAGGCGAACGGCGCTTCCACGTATGGGAGCGGCGCTACGGCGCATTCCAACGCTCGTTCAGCCTCCCTCGCACTGTCGCGGCCGATCAGATCGCGGCGAGCTTCGAAAACGGTGTCCTGCACGTAAGGATGCCGAAGGCCCCCGAGGCCAAGGGGAAAAAGATCGAGATCAAGAGCGAAGCCTGACGATTCGCTCCTCGAAATGGGATGCAGCCCCCGCCGGAAGCCTTCCTCCGTGAAGAGCCCCGGCGGGGGCTGCGTCTTTTCATCGGTCGCCGAGGAGGGCGTGCATCGCTTCGAGCAGCTCGGGGGAGTTCGCGGCGACAACCGATCCGCTCTCGTCCGCCGCGATCTGGCCCCCGCCGCGCCGGGTCGCGACGCCCCCCGCTTCCCGAAGGATCACGACGCCGGCCGCGATATCCCAGGGCGCGAGTGTCCCCTCCCAGAAGACGTCGAGAGACCCCTGCGCGAGATAACAGAGGTCGAGCGCCGCGGCCCCGCCCCGCCGGATCCCCGCGGTGGAAAGAAGGACCCGGGCAAAATCCTTCAGGTAGCCGGGGAGCTGCTCGGGGTGCTTGAAGGGAAATCCCGTTCCGATGAGGGCCGTCGAAAGATCGCGTAGCGGGGACGTGCGGATTCGGGTGCCGTTTCGAAACGCGCCCTCCCCGCGGAGCGCCCACCACCGCTCCTCGGTCGCCTCGGCGATCACGGCCCCAGCCACGGCGTCCCCCCCGGTCCAGACGCCGACCGAAGCCGCGTAGGCCGGGTGGTCGTGAAGGAAATTCGTCGTCCCGTCGAGCGGATCCACGATCCAGATCGGGCCCTCGGCGTGGGATGCCGCCGGAGTCGAGGGACCCGTTTCCCCGTCGTCCTCTTCCGAGAGGATTCGGTGTTCGGGGTGCCGCTCCCGAATCACCGATAGCGCGGCGTGCTGGGCCTCCAGGTCCACTCGTGAGACGAAGTCGGCACGTCCCTTTCTCTGGACGCTCTCCCCCCTGAGCTTGCCGGCGTAACGACGATGGACGGTGGCGGCCGCCTCGGCGGCGCGAAGTGCAGTGGCAAGAAGGTCGGATTCGGAGGTCAAAGGCGGCTCGGAGGTGGGGTCGCACGGCCCTCGGGGGCACGCTAAGTTACCGGCTCGCCAGTCGAGGGACCAAACGGGAAGGAGCCTCCGCGCGCCTCCCCGCCGGGACCCCAGGGAAGACTCCTCCGCGGCGGATCCCGGGGGACCGGCAATCGGAGGAGCGGTCGAAGATGACGGGACCCGAGGCGCGCGCTCGCGTCTTCAGCGGGATGCAACCCACGGGGGAGGCCCATCTCGGGAATTATTTGGGCGCGCTTCGGCAGTGGGTCGCCCTCCAGGACCGCCACGAGTGTTTTTTCTGCATCGTGGACGAGCACGCGATCACCGGGGACTTCACGCCGGCCGAGCTTCCGGCGCGGATCCTCGACCTCGCCGTGAGCTTCCTGGCGGTCGGACTGGATCCCGGGAAGTGCACCATCTTCGTCCAGTCCGACGTCCCCGAGCATGCCGGGCTCGCCTGGCTCCTGAACGCGGTCACGCCCCTGGGTGAGCTGGAGCGGATGACGCAGTACAAGGACAAGTCCTCGCGCACCGAGTCCATACCGGCCGGGCTTCTGAACTATCCCATCCTCCAGAGCGCGGACATCCTTCTATATCGGGCGGCCCTTGTCCCCGTAGGCGAAGACCAGCTCCAGCACCTCGAGCTCGCCCGAGAGGTCGCCAGGCGGTGGAACGCGCGTTTCGGAGAGCTCTTCCCCGAGCCTCAGCCCATCCTCTCGAAGGCGGGGCGGATTCTCGGGCTCGACGGAGGTGCGAAGATGAGCAAGTCCCTCGGAAATACGGTCGGAATTCTCTCCGAACCGGAGGAGGTGTGGGCCCGGGTGCGCACGGCGGTCACCGATCCTCAGCGGGTCCGGGTGACCGACCCGGGCCGGCCCGAGGTTTGCAACGTCTTCACCCTCCATCAGCACTTCACCGATCCGGCGCGCCTCCCGGACATCGCGGAACAGTGCCGGGGAGCGACGCGCGGATGTGTGGACTGCAAGCGGATCCTCGCCGACTCGATCTCGGCGCACTTTGCAGAAACGCGGGCCCGCGCGAACGAGCTGAAGGCGAATCCGGTCCGGGTTGTCGAGATCCTCGACGCGGGCGCCGAGCGTGCGCGCGCGGTGGCACGTGAAACGATGCAGGCCGCGCGGGAGGGCATGGGAATGAACTGGCGGAAGGGAGGCGCTTCATGATCGAGATCTTCAAGGCCGCGATCCAGCGCGGGGCGAGCGACATCCACATCAAGGCGGGGGATGTGGTGCGCGCGCGCGTGTTCGGTCGGCTCATCCCTCTCAGCGAGCAGCGGATGAGCCAGTCGCAGGTGCGCGCCCTCGCGGTGAAGCTCATCCCGCACGAACGGGACCGGGAGCGGATCGACGAGATCTCGGACTACGACTGCTCCTGGGGGATCCAGGGGATCGGACGCTTCCGCGTGAACATCCTTCGCCAGCGGGGAACGTACATGATCGTCATGCGCGTCCTGCCAATCGAGATCCCGACCTTCGAAGACTTGCGCATGCCGAAGGTGCTCGAAAAGGCCGCGGAGAACGAGCGTGGTCTCGTCCTCGTGACGGGGGTCACCGGCTCCGGGAAGAGCTCGACCATGGCCGCGATGGTCGAGCATATCAACCGGGGGATGCAAAAACACATCGTGACGCTGGAAAATCCGATCGAATTTCTCCATCGCGATAAAAAGAGCTCGATCACCCAGAGGGACATCGGGACCGACACGGCCTCGTTCAGCTCGGGCCTTCGTGCCGCGCTTCGCCAGGACCCCGACGTGATCCTCATCGGCGAAATGCGAGACACGGAGACGATAGACATCGCGCTCAAGGCCGCCGAGACGGGGCACCTGGTCATCTCCACGGTGCACACCCAAAACGCGGTCCAGACGATCTCGCGGCTCATTTCCGTCTTCAACCAGGAGGAGCAGGAGATGGTGCGGATCCGCCTCTCCGAGACCCTCCAGGCCGTGGTCTCCCAACGCCTTCTTCCCCGAGCGGACGGGGAAGGACGGGTCGTCGCGGCCGAGGTCATGATCGTGACGGGAACGATTCGCGACTGCGTGAAGGATCCACACCGCACGCACGAGATCCCCGATCTCATCGAAGAGGGGCGGGACCACTACGGCTCGCAGAGCTTCGACCAGCATCTCCAGGAACTCGTCCGAGACGGGCTCGTGGACTTCCGGGTCGCGAAGGCCGCGGCCACGAATCCCTCGGACTTCGAGCTCAAGATGAAATTTCTCGGGGAGGGGGCCGCGAAGGATTCGAGTGGTGGGGCGGCCGAATCGACCAAGCTGTTCAGCTGACCGACGGAGAACTCAATGCGCCCCACCCCCGAGTCAAGTCCCCGCCTCGACGGGATCGTCGTCGCTTCGGTTACCCCCTTCGATCCGGCCACGGGGGATCTGGACATCCTCGCGCTCAGGGCGAATATCCGGAGTTGGCTCGCCACCTCGATTCGCGGGGTCTTGATCGGGGGCTCGACGGGAGAATCGGCGTTTATCGATTCGGACGAACGAGACGCCGCGCTCCGGGCCGCGCGTGAAATGCTCCCGCCGGAACGGCTTCTCGTCGCGGGAACGGGCGCCGAGTCCACACGAGAGACGATCCGGGGGACGAAGCGCGCCGCGGAGGCGGGGGCGGACCTCGTCCTCGTGCAGCCGCCCGCCTATTATCGGGAGTTGATGGACCGGGTCGCGCTCGAGGAGCACTACGCGCGGGTCGCGGACGCCTCTCCCGTCCCCGTCCTTCTCTACCAGCCTCCCCTCCGCGTTTCCACTGTGGAGCTCTCCACCCCCCTGATCGCATCCCTCTCGAACCATCCCAACGTCCTTGGCATCAAGGACTCGCGCGGAAATCTCGAGATCCTTCGCGAGATCCTGGCCCAGTCGGCGGAGGGCTTCCAGGTCCTCACCGGGTCGGCGGACCGCGTCGTCGGCGCGCTGGCGACCGGGGCTGTCGGGGCGGTGCTTGCCGCCGCGAACTTTGTCCCAGCGGAGTCGTGTGCCCTCGCGCTGGCGTACGCGGGGGGCCGGCTTCCCGAGGCGGAGAGACTGCAGCAAGGGCTCCTCCTCCTCGGAAAGGAGATCGTGGCGGCGCGGGGCGTCGCCGGAGTGAAGACGGCGATGGACCTCGTCGGGCTCAGGGGCGGCGTCCCCCGGCCTCCCCTCCGCCCGCTCGATCCGGAGGGGATCGCCGCGGTCCGCGCCGCGCTCGAGGGCGCCGGGGTCGTCTTGACACACCTGGTGGCCTGAAATACCCTTTCCTGAAGGATACTTCCGCCGTCGGCCCATCCCCCGGGGTGGGCTTTTTCGTGTCCTGATCCCATCCCCCAAGGAGCTGGAAGAACGTGGGCCACCGAGCCGCGGAGGGCCGCTGCGTCGTCGTCGTCGGGTGCCAATGGGGCGACGAAGGGAAGGGGAAGATCGTGGACGTCCTCGCCGAAGAGATGGACGTCGTCGCCCGGTATCAGGGCGGTCCGAACGCCGGACATACCGTACATGTCGGCGACTCGGAGTTCGTCCTCCATCAGATCCCCTCCGGGATCCTTCACGCGGGGAAGCGCTGCCTCCTCGGGAACGGGGTGGTCCTCGATCTCCTCCGCTTCTTCCACGAATACGATGAGCTGGCGACCCGTGGAATCCAGCTCGAGGGGCGGGTCGGGGTGAGCCTGCGCGCCCACCTTCTCCTCCCGTACCACCGGGTCATCGACCAGGCGTCCGAAGATCAGGCGGTGGAGAAGATCGGCACCACGGGGCGGGGAATCGGCCCCGCCTATGAGGACAAAGCGGGGCGTCGCGGGATTCGAGTGGCGGATGCCTTCGACGAGACGCGTTTCCTCGAACTTCTCGGGCGCGGGATCGCCCGTGCTCGGGCGAGCCTCTCCCAGCTCGGGCGGGAGGACGACGGGACGCTGGAGCGGGAGGTCGGGACCTGCCTCCGTCTCCGCGAACGGCTCCTCGAGATCGCCACGGACACCGGGGTCGAGGTGGATGCGTCCCTCGTGCAGGGGAAGAGGATCCTTCTCGAGGGCGCACAGGGGACCGCGCTCGATCTCGACCACGGCACGTATCCCTTCGTGACGTCTTCGAACACGACCGCCGCGGCCGCGGCCACTGGAATCGGGGTCGGACCCACGCGCATAGACGCGGTTCTCGGGGTGGTCAAGGCGTACACGACGCGGGTGGGGAACGGCCCGCTTCCCACGGCCTTCGAGCCCGAGATGGACGCGCACATCCGCGAGCTCGGCGGGGAGTTCGGGGCCACCACGGGTCGCCCGCGACGGTGCGGTTGGTTCGACTCGGTTCTGGCTCGGTACGCGGGCCGAGTGAATGGATTGACCGGTCTCGCGGTGACGAAGCTCGACGTTCTCGACACCCTCTCCGAAATTTCGATCGCGACGGCGTACCGCACGCCCGGCGGAGTGACGGAGGACTTTCCGGCCGACACTCATGGGTTGGACCGGTCCGAGCCGGTCCTCGAAGCCCTGCCGGGGTGGCAGGCCTCCACCGCGGAGGCGCGATCGATCGCGGATCTCCCGAAGAACGCGCGGCGGTACCTCGACCGGATGGAGGAGCTCACCGGCGCCCCCGTCGAGATGGTCTCCGTCGGTACCCGGCGAACCCAGATCATCCACGTCGGGTGAGCCCCCCGCAGGGGCAATCCCGGTTCGTACTCGGCGCCCCGGGCTAACATCCCGGTCCCCCCGCGTGTCATTCAGGGTAAGTGGGGTGCATCCCGCGGGATGCCGTGCGGCTCCCCGAATCCCGAAGGGCGAGCCCCCCGTAAGGCTACCCGAGGTCGGGACGAAACTCAGCAACTCGCAGAGGAATCATCGTGAAGAAAATTGTCCATAGGATCGGGATCCTGGCCCTGGCGCTCGCAGCTGGACTTCCCTCGATTCTCGAGGCCCAGCAGGTTCCCGCCGGAGCCGCGCTCGAACTCGATCCTTACGTGGTCGGCGAAGCGAGGCCCCCCGTGGACCCGGGAGCGCCCTTCATCGAGATGACGCTCCAGGAGGCGATTGACCGGGCTCTCGAGAACAATCTGGACATCCAGAGCGCGCGGCTGAATCCGCTCATCCAGGACTATTCGCTGGACGTGGCCCGGGCGGCGTTCACGCCGTCCATCAGCATATCCAGCGGCTACAACAACCGGACGAACCAGTCCACCAGCCAGCTCGACGGGGGCCAGCGCACGGTCAGCGAGTCGCTGACCTTCAACACGACGTTCACCCAACCCATTCGCTGGTATGGCGGTCGGTTTTCGACGAGCTTCAATAACTCGCGGAGCGAGACGAACAACTCGTTCTCGACCCGAAATCCGAGCTACAACTCATCCATCGGCTTCAGCTACACGCAGCCGCTCCTCTCAGGACGCCGGACGGACAGCCAGCGGACGGCTCTCGAGACGCAGCAGATCCAGCGTGACGTCGTGGACATCCAGCTCGAGAGCCAGGTCCGAAACCTCACGGACCAGGTCCGCGTAGCCTATTGGAACCTGAAGGCCCAGGTCGAACAGATCGAGATCCAGCGGAGAAGTCTGGCACAGGCGGAGCAGCTTCTGGAGAATAACCGAATCCGGGTGGAGCTGGGGACGCTCGCTGAAATCGAAGTCTTCCAGGCTGAGGCACAGGTCGCGAACGCGCTGCAGTCGCTCCTCAACGCCGAGATCACCTGGCGGAACCAGGAGCTCGCCTTCAAGCGGCTCCTGGTCGCCGGGACGCAGGATCCGCTTCTGGCTCAGACGATCGTCCCGACCGAGCTCCCGAGCTTCGAGGCGCGCGAGGTGGACATCGCCTTCGCGATCGAGAGGGCCCTCCGCGAGCGGACCGATATTCAGCAGCAGCGCCAGCAGAGGGCCATTTCCCAACTCAACCTGGCCGTGACTCGTGAGTCGCGGCTTCCGGACCTCAGCCTCTCGGCCGGCTATTCGCTCCAGGGCGTCGGAGGAAACCTCTTCGCGCGCTCCGGCCTCGGGGGTGAACCCGAGCTCGTCGAGGAGGGTGGGTACAGCGACGTCTTCCAATCCTTCGCCGACTTCGACGCCCCGAGTTGGAACGTGGGGCTGAACTTCTCCTATCCGCTGGGCACGAACGCGGGGAGCGCGAACTATGAGCGGGCGCAGCTCCAGCTGAGGCAGTCGGACATCGCCCTCCAATCCCAGGAGTTGGTGATCACCACCGAAGTGACGAACGCGGGGCTCGCCGTGGGGAACACCTTCCTTCAGCTCGAGGCCGCCCGCAGGAGCCGGGAGGCGGCCGAACGGAGCCTCGAGGCCGAGCTCACCCGCTTCAACGTGGGTGTTTCGACGAATTTCCAGGTCGTGACGACGCAAAATTCCCTTACCTCGGCGCGCCAGGCCGAGCTCCGGGCGATCGTGAACTATGTGAACGCCGTCGAGGAATTCGAGCGGGTCCAGCGGGTCGGGAGGTAACTCCTTCGTCTCGTGCGGGCCTCCGGATATTTTCGGGGGTCCGCCGGCGACACGGCGTCCGCCGGGCCAAGCACTTTCCCGCCCCCATCGGAAGCCTTCCGGTCCCCTGGCCAGGTCCCCTCCCGGAGATCTCCCGGATCCTTCACTTCCCCCCTTTCGCGGGCTATCTTGTTAAGCTCTGCGGCTTTTGCCGGGCCGCCGGCGTGGTCAAGGGGGAGACCGTTCGCGCATGTTCGACGAGCTGAGTGACAAGCTGGATTCCGTCCTCGGCCGCCTGAGGCAGCGAGGGGTCCTCACGGAGCCGATGATTCGGGACGGGCTCCGCGAAGTGCGGCGGGTCCTCCTCGAGGCGGACGTGAACTTCGGGGTCACCCGCGAGTTCCTGGCCCGCGTACAGGAGCGGGCCCTGGGCGAAGGGGTCCTCCGGTCGGTTTCGCCGGGACAGCAGGTCGTGAAGATCGTCCACGACGAGCTGGCGGCGCTCCTCGGGGGGGAGCCACCCAGGATGGAGTGGGCCGAGCGGCCGCCGACGGTAGTCGTGCTCGTGGGTCTTCAGGGGTCGGGGAAAACGACGACCGCCGGAAAGTTGGCGCGGCGTTTTCTTCGGGAGGGAAGGGAGCCGGTCCTCGCGGCCTGCGACCTGGTTCGGCCGGCGGCGGTCGAGCAGCTCCGGACGTTGGGCGAAGGAATCGGGGTGGAAGTGCATGCGGGGAGTGCGGGGGAGGACCCCGTCGCGGTGGCCCAGGAGGCCTACCGGCGAGCGAAGGAGGCGGGGAAGGCGGTCCTGATCGTGGACACGGCGGGGCGGCTCCAGATTGACGAGCCGATGATGCAGGAGCTTCGCCGGATCAAGGCGGCACTCTCGCCTCAGGAAATCCTCCTCGTGGCCGACGCGATGACGGGACAGGAAGCCGTGAAGATCGCGCAGGGTTTCGACGAAGCCCTCACGCTGACGGGGATCATCCTCACCAAGCTGGACGGGGATGCGCGGGGCGGTGCGGCCCTTTCCATCCGGGGAGTGGTAGGGAAGCCGATCAAATTCGTGGGGGTCGGGGAAGGGCCGGACGATCTGGACCGCGCGGACCCGCGGAGGCTCGCGGACCGGATCCTCCAGAAGGGCGACGTGGTCGGGCTCGTGGAGCGGGCCCAACGAACGATGGATCTGGAGGAGGCGGAGAAGCTTCAGGAAAGGGTGCTCTCGAAGGGGCGCTTCACTCTGGAAGACTTTCTCTCCGCCCTCTCGCAGATCCAGAAGATGGGGCCGCTGGAGCAGCTCCTGAAGCTCGTTCCCGGGATCGGGAAGAAGATCCCGAACGTGGCGATGGATCCGAAGCGGATGAAACATGTCGAAGCGATCATCCTTTCGATGACGCCCGAAGAGCGGCGGCGCCCCGAGATCCTGAATGGGTCGCGGCGCGCGAGGATCGCCAAGGGAAGTGGGAGGTCGGTTGCGGAAGTGAACCGGCTGATGAAGCAATTCAAAGAGATGCAGAAGATGATGAAACAGTTTGGACCTGGGAGCCCCGCCTTCGGCGGGCGCAACTGAACGCCGACGGGAAGGAGCCATGGCCGTAAGAATTCGCCTCCGGCGCATGGGCCGGAAAAAGACGCCGCACTACCGGGTGGTGGTGACCGACCGCACCGCGCCCCGCGAAGGGCGGTTCGTAGAGAGCATCGGGTATTACAAGCCGCTGAATCAGCCCGCACGGCTGGTCCTGGACCTCGAGCGCGTGGACTACTGGATCGCGCAGGGCGCCGTCCCGTCGGATACGGTGGGCTCGCTCATTCGGAAGGCACGGATCGGGGGGGACGACTCTCTCGCGGTGGGCGAAGTGAAGGCCGACGAGGAGAAGGCGAAGAAGGCCGAAGCCGTCGCGACGCGCCGCAGGGAGGAAGCCGAGAAGGTCAAGGCGCAGAAGGCCGCCGAAGCGGAAGCCGCAGCGGCAACCGAGGCCGCAGCCGCAGCTGCAACGGCGGCCGAAGCTGAAGCCGCAGCGGCTGCGACCGCGGTGAGCGAGAGTGGTGCGGCGGCGGCGGAGGAAGGTGCGAAGCCCGAAGAGGAAAGCGGCGACGCCTGATCGCCGCCCCCTTCATTCGCCGTGACGCCGGCAGGGGAGCGCCCCGCGCAGGACCCCGACTTCGTCGTCGTGGGACACTTCAGCAAGCCGCACGGGACGAAGGGTGAGCTTTTTGTTTGGCCCCTGACCGATCGTGCGGAGACCACCTTCGCTCCGGGGGTTCGGCTCTACGTCTCGGATCCCAAGGGGGAGCTGCCGGACCCCGAATTCGCCCCCGTGCGCACCTCATCGGTCCGGCCATTTCGCCGCGGCTTCCTCATTCTCTTCGAGGGGATCGCGGACAGGGAGGCGGCGGAGGTTCTCCGCGACCGCTACCTCCTCCGCCCCTTCGACGAGATCGAGCCCCTCGCCGAAGGAGAGCTCTTTTACCATCAGCTCCTCGGGATGACGGTCGTGACCACGGATGGGGAAGAGGTCGGGCGCGTGCGTGAAGTTTACGCTCTGCGCCCCGCCGACCTCCTGGCGGTCGAAGGGCCCAACGGGGAGCACCTGATTCCCTTCACCCGTGAGATCGTCTCCGGGTGGGAGCTCGAAGAGGGGAAGCTGGTCATCAATCCACCGGCCGGGCTCCTCGACCTCTGACGCCAGCGAGGCCGCGGATTCCCTGACGGGCGAGGTGCCCCGTGCGGATCAACATCGTCACGATCTTCCCCGATTTTTTCGCGCACTCCCTCTCGTTGAGCATTCCGGGGCGCGCGAGGGAAGCCGGGGCCGTCGCGTACCGGATCGTGGACCTCCGGGAGTTCACCCACGACCGGCATCGGACGGTGGACGACGTCCCGTACGGAGGGGGTGCCGGGATGGTCTTGAAGCCCGAGCCCTTCTTCGAAGCGGTGGAAGCGCTGGCGCCGGCGGGCCCTGTCGTCCTCCTCTCCCCCCGCGGAAAGGCCTTCCGGCACGAAGATGCGGTACGGTTCTCCGTCCAGCCCGAGCTCACCCTCCTCTGCGGCCACTACAAGGATGTGGATCAGCGGGTGGCCGAGCATCTGGCGACCGAGGAGCTGTCCCTCGGGGATTTTGTTCTGTCGGGGGGGGAGATCGCGGCCCTCGCCGTCACCGACGCGGTCGTGCGGCTCCTTCCCGGCGTCCTCGGGGATCATGAATCCGCTTCCACGGATTCGTTCTACGATGGATCGCTCCTGAGCCCTCCGTCGTGGACCCGCCCGGCCGAGTACCGGGGGCACGCCGTTCCCCCCGTCCTCAGGGAAGGAGACCACGCCCGGATCCAGGCCTTCCGACGGGAGCTCGCGGAGGCGATGACCCGGGCGAGGCGTCCGGACCTCTGGGCGCGCCACGAGGCCGAGGAAGAGTCGTAAGTAAGATCCGGCGTCCGCTGGAGCGGGCCGCGCAGGTGCGGCATGTCACTCCCCCGAGGGGGCCAACCCTCGAATTTGGTGCCGCTTCCGGGGCTTCACCCGTTTGAAGGCGCGCGTTATACTACGCGTCTATTCCACGGAAGGGGCGCGGGCGTGGCCCCGGGGTGGACGTACCCGGAGGGAGGCGGCCATGGCCGATCTACTGAGAGAACTCGATCAGGAAGCGCTCCGGGACGATATCCCGGACTTCTCGCCCGGCGACACGGTTCGCGTCCTGTACCGCGTCCGTGAAGGCGACAAGGAGCGAATCCAGGCCTTCGAAGGTGTCTGTCTTGGTCGGCGCGGCGGCGGGATGCGCGAGTCGTTCACCGTCCGGAAGATCTCGGCCGGGGTCGGCGTGGAGCGGATTTTCCCCCTCCAGTCGCCGTTCGTGAAAGGGATCGAGGTCGTACGCCAGGGACGGGTGCGCCGCGCCAAGCTCTATTACCTGCGCGGGCTGCGCGGACGCGCCGCCCGGATCCAGGAGAAGCGGACCGGCTGAACCGCATCGGCATGGAGCCGAAGCCTTCGTCCCCTCCGTCCGATCTGGACGGATCACGGCCCCTGGACCCTCTCGCGTATGAGAAGTGGTTCTGGGGCCGCGGTCTTTCGTGGGTGGCGGGGGTGGACGAAGCGGGGCGCGGTCCGCTGGCCGGGCCGGTCGTGGCCGCGGCGGTCATTCTTCCGGAGGGATGCTGGGTCGAGGGCGCCACGGACTCGAAGACGCTCGGAGCGGCCCGGCGGGAGAGCTTGTACGAAGAGATCCTCGCCGGGGCGCTCGCCATCGGGGTCGGTGCGGCTTCGGTTCGGGAGATCGATGCGCTCAACATCCTGCGCGCGACGTCGGTGGCGATGGGACGTGCCCTCCGGGCGCTGGGTCGGGATCCCGCGCACATTGTCGTGGACGGGCTCCCGGTGAGAGGAGTGGAGTGGGAGCACGAAGCGGTCGTGGGAGGGGACGGGATCGTACATTCGATCTCGTGCGCCTCCATCGTCGCGAAGGTGAGCCGCGACCGCCTGATGTGCCGTCTGGCGCGGCGGTATCCTGCCTACGGATGGGAGCGAAACATGGGGTATGGGACGCCGGGGCACCTTCGGGCGATCTCGGAATGCGGGCGTTCGCCGCACCACCGCACGACTTTCGGGGCCCAACTCACGATGGGGCTCGAGGGGTAACCGAACGGTCAGTGGGTGGGGTAGCAGACGGGGCGGAGTGCAGCGCGCGGGTTGAGGTAAGTGCTAGCGTATCGTTGGAGCCGGTAGCTCAGTTGGTAGAGCAACGGACTTTTAATCCGTAGGTCCTGGGTTCGATCCCCAGCCGGCTCATTGGATAACCTAAGATGTGACAATAAGATGACTGAGTAGGAGTTCGGGCCAGATCGACGCATATCTGCGCGAGTGCAGTGACAGTGCAGACACGGTCGGGTTGGCCGGCGCGTGCTGCAGCCGAGGGATCAAGGGCGGGTCAGGGAGCGGCTGCCCGTGAGTCAAGCTGCTATAC
Organism: Gemmatimonadota bacterium; assembly: GCA_040882465.1. Taxonomy (NCBI): domain Bacteria; kingdom Pseudomonadati; phylum Gemmatimonadota; species Gemmatimonadota bacterium. The sequence continues at coordinate 70,155 of JBBEBG010000017.1, read as the reverse complement.
GCCGGCCCAACTTCATGACCTACGATGTTGATGGACCGGACTTCCAAACGGGCCGAGCTGTTAACTTGACGCATGGCCCGAGCTCTTCTCATGGTGCATGGCGACGGCCCCGTTCAGATCGCTCCGCCGGCCAAGATTCTTGAGTTCCATTCCGAGGCAATCGAAGATGAGTCGCGTTATTTCCCTTTTCTCCGGAGCTGGTGGGATGGACCTGGGTTTCCGGATCGCGGGCCACGAGTTGGCCTGGGCGAACGACGTCGATGCCGACTGCGTTGACACCTATCGGTTCAACTTGGGAGACCATGTTGTCCTCGGGGACATCTCTGAGCTTCCCGAATCAGAAATCCCGGATGGGGAGATCATCATCGGAGGGTTTCCTTGCCAGGGATTTTCCCGAGCGAATCTGAAGCGTTCTCCCGAAGATTCGCGGAACCGTCTCTACCTTGAGTTCGTGCGAGTTCTCAGAGAAAAGCAGCCGCCGTACTTTGTCGCGGAGAACGTTCGGGGGATCCTGAGCCTTGATGGGGGCAAGGTCGTCGAAATGATACTTCAAGACTTCAAGGATTGCGGGTACAGGGTCTCCCACCATCTCGTGAACCTGGCCGACTTCGGGGTTCCGCAATCGCGTCGTCGCGTGTTCTTTCTGGGCACTCGGCACGACATCGATGAAATTCTACGGATGCCGAGTCCGACCCATGCAAGAGAAGCAACGCTTCTTCGGAAGTCCTGGGTTACCATTGGTGAGGCGCTGCGGGACATTCCTGACCCCGAAGAGCATCACGACCTTCTCAACCACGTAAGTTCTCAGTACAAGGTGACTGACCGGAATTTCACCGGGCATCGAAGGACAGATCCGAACAAGCCGTCTCCCACAATCCTCGCCCGTGGCGATGGGGGTGGCGGCGTCTGCGCACTCGCTCATCCGAGGCATCACAGGAGGCTATCGGTGCGAGAGTCCGCAATCGTTCAGTCTTTTCCGCTCGACTTCCAATTCTTCGGGTCGCTCAACTCCATGTACCGGCAGGTGGGCAACGCAGTGCCTCCCGTGTTCGCTGCTCGTCTCGCTGAAGGTATCCCTCGTATGGAACAGGACGCATCCGAGGCCAAGGAGTGTGCCGGGGTGGCGAAGTGAAGGCAGTGTCGCTGTTTTCCGGAGCTGGCGGACTCGACCTCGGCTTCCGCCAGGCGGGCTTTGATCTCGTATGGGCAGTGGACAGCTACGCGGATGCGGTCGAGTCCTACCGGAAGAACATTAGCGACCACATTGTCCTTGCCGACCTGGCAGGAGTTGAGGCCAGTTCCGTCCCTCACGGGGACGTGATAATCGGAGGATTTCCGTGCCAGGGGTTTTCGGTCGCTAACATTACCAGGTCAAGCGAGGATGGTCGAAACAAGCTCTATCTGGAGTTCGTGCGCATCCTTCGAAACATCCGGCCGCAGTTCTTCTTGGCCGAGAACGTCAAGGGTATCCTGAGCCTCGCCGACGGAGTCGTCTTTCAAGAGATTCTGGCCGATTTTGCCAAGGTCGGTTACACAGTGGCCTATTCGCTGCTCAACGCGGCAGATTACGGAGTGCCGCAGTCCCGGCAGAGAGTGTTCCTGCTTGGAGCCAGGGAGGACGTTGCTTGCGACCTGAGCGCCTTTCCTCCAGTGCGCACTCACGCTGACTCAAGTGAGGCGGCTGCCCTGGGTCTGTCGCCCTGGATCGGGGTGGGGGATGCGCTGGCGGACGTGCCGGAGCCGGATGCCGAGCATGACTTGCCGAACCACGACGGCTACTCGCGCTACAAGCTGCGGTTCAATGGCTACCTCGGTCACCGTCGAATCAATCCTGCGATGCCCTCGCCAACGTTGACGGCACGGGGGGATGATCGCGGTGGAGTCGTAGTCCTGCATCATCCGGACAATCACCGCCGTATTTCCCCCAGGGAGGCCGCGAGGATACAGGGTTTTCCAGATTGGTTCGCCTTCGCCGGCACACGGACCTCAGCCTACCGGCAAATTGCGAACGCTGTGCCTCCGCCGCTCGCTCGGGCCGTGGCCGCCTCAATTCTCGACTGCGCATCGGGGTCGTCGGAGAGCGCCATCGCCCATGGATCGAGGCTTGAGGCTGAGCACCCTATCCAGCCTTCCCTGCTCTGAATGTCCGGCGTTCCCGCGCCACCCAGGAAGCCTTTCGACGGATACAAGTGGCGTTGGGCTGAGCTCACGCCCACCGAAGGCTTCAACGAGCCCGCCATGATACTGGGCGGCCTCCGGGCGATGCGCGACTGCCAAGGCATGAGGAAGAGCTCGTCCGAGTTCCGCGAAGCCCTGAAGAGAGTGCAAGAGGAGATCGCTCCGAGAGTCGAAACGCCGGCGACATTGGTCAGGGGCAAGGAGCGGAACGTCCTCCGGAACTCGGGAATCTACTGGAAGGCCCTCAACCTTCTGGGGCCGCGACCGGGAGTAATCGAACTAACTGATTTCGGGCAGCGGGTTGCCGACGGTGCGATTTCTCGCGCCGAGTTTGCCGCCGTCGTCGTTCAATCGTTCACGCTTCCGAATCCGCATCTTAGCGGGGTCGATTGGTCCGGGTGGCGAGATGCCCACCTCGAGATTCGGCCGCTCCTACTAATCCTGGAGATCATCCTCGCCATGCGGGAAGCCGGCAATCCCGGAGAGGCTTATCTGGCGCTTGAGGAGTTGGTCCGGGTAGTGATCCCGCTCGCGGGGGCGAAGGCGGAACTGGACGACTACGTGGCGGCGATCGAAGCCAAGCGCCGCGGCGATCTCGACTTGTCTGCGTGGCCCGACTGCGTCCCAGAAGACAACGATCCGAGGATGGCTGATGAGTTCTTGCGGTTTCTTAGCCACTGGGGGTACCTGAATCGAGAAAAGGGATCTACCCGTTACACAACTACTTACTGGCTCTCGGAAGACCGACTGGCGGAGGTGAGGGAGGTAGTCGAGGCTAGAGTGGCCGGGTCTTCGTATGAGGATGCGTTGACGGGGCTGCGAGAGAGTGGTCGCCCTCTCTTCGTCGATCGCGTTCGCATTACGATAGAGGTGATCCGCCGCCCTGGGCAGCAAGCCTTTCGGCGAGAGGTGCTGCGGTCTTTCGAGAGCCGATGTGTTCTGACGGGCGAGACCATTCCGGACGTGCTGATCGCCGCCCACATAATTCCGGTGAAGTATGGCGGCGGCGACGATCCCGGAAACGGCCTGTGCTTGAGGTCAGACGTTCACACTCTCTTCGACGCTGGGCACATTCGGATCTCACCCGAGAGAGCGGTGCATCTATCTGAACTTGCAGGTGCCAGCCCGAGCTACGGAGGTCTCGCAGGACCCCTGGCCCTCCCGCCGGCTGTAAGCGAGGAGGTCCTGAGATGGCGATGGAGGTACAACTGACGATGACTGACCATGTGAGCTCAGAGGGACGGAGTCGCATCATGTCGGCCATCCGAAGTAGCGGTACTATCCCCGAGAACCGGCTATACGAAGCCGTGCGAGGCGAGCTGGACCATCGATGGCGCATTGAGCGGAACGTGGCCACGCTGCCGGGAAAGCCTGACCTGCTAATTCCGTCGCTCTGGCTGGCGCTGTTTGTGGATGGCTGCTTCTTTCACCTCTGCCCCGAGCACGGGAGTGTTCCGGAATCCAACCGCGACTACTGGGAGCCGAAGCTTGCACGCAACGTGAAACGGGACGGGAAGAACCGAAGGCTCCTCCGAAACGCTGGATTCGCAGTGTGGCGATTCTGGGAACATGAGCTGCGGCCCGAGGAGCTGAAACACACGCATCGCAGGATCCGCCGGCGTCTCTCCAAGCGTCTTCGCGAGCGGGAAGACCTTCCCTCAAGACCCGCTCCCATCGCGGTGTCTCCCCGAGTGCGACTGGATTCGTCCAGGGGCCTCAGTGCTGTCCGCTCATTGAGCGTCTAAGAACAGCGTGCTTCCGTGGGGCAAGCCATGTCCGAGACCTGCTTCCCCTCGGCCATCATCGAGGCTAATCGCTGCCAGGACGCGATGGCCTGATCGAAGTAACCGATTAGATCGTCCTCAGATACGTAGATTTCGACGCCGGCCATCGGAGTGAAGATCGTGGCCGGTGGTCTTTTAATCCGTAGGTCCTGGGTTCGATCCCCAGCCGGCTCATTCAGGATCGGGACGCTTCTCTGCCCCCCTGCCTTTACCGTGCCAGCCGTACCAGTAGATCCTGCGCGACCTGATTGAAGACCGCTTGGAGCTCCGCCGGGGAAGGGGCGAAGTACGCGCGTCCGGCGGGCTGGTCCTCGTCGCTGATCCCGCCTTCGTTCGCGATCAGCTTGAGGTAGTTCATGTCGGGCACGAGGAGGGGATCGCCCGCGTTCGGGTTCCCGAGTCCGATGCTGTAGATGAGGATGTCCTGGCCACGGACCACGTCCGCGACCTCGAGCCCCGCGTCCCTCCCCTTCTCGCGAACCTCGTCCTCGTCCCATCCCCAACAACTCGAGACGTTTTGGCACCCGTTCGGGTTCGGAATCGAGTTGGATGGAAGGGCGTCCGGATTGTTGAAGTAGCCGCGAACCAGATTTCCCGTCGTGTAGACGGCCATGATTCGGTCTTCGACGCCGGGGGTCGCGGAGGTGAATGGGCCCAAAGCGGAACCTCCGTTGATGGGTCCGTTGTTTCCGAGCGCTCCCCGGAAGGCCGTGGGACGTCCGTCAGTGAAAAAAACCACGACCTTCACCGAGCGGTCGCGCACGTTGGGGAGGCTGAGTTGACCGAGCGCGAAGCGGAGACCTTCTCCGGCGTTCGTGTCCCCGGCCGAGGTCATCGCGTTGATCCGGTTCTCGATCGTGGTCGTGAAGCCGTGGCCGATCGAGAACCGGTTGGTGGCACGGAGCGCGAAAGAGACCAACCCCACTTGATCGATGTCGTCGTCGAAATGCTCGATGAAGGCGATCGCAGCGTCTTGGAGGTCGTCCCAAGCGCCGTTCGCCGCGAGCGACCCCGACTGGTCGAGGACCAGGACGAGGTCCACGGGCGGCACTGCGGCCATCGCGGACGACGCGATCAGGAGTTCGTTTAATCCGACGGCTCGGAGAAAGATCGTGGGCATCGGACGGCTCGCGATCATTTCGACGGTGCTTTCCCCCTCGGCATTCGTTGCGAAAAGGACTTGGAGGGAAGTTCCGTCTCCTTGGCTCACCCCGTTCACGGCCGCGAGCGCGAGCGCCTGGTCGCGCGCCACGTCCTCGCCGCTCCGGAGTGTCCGTGCGCCGGCGAGGGAGCCGGCATCAACCGCCCGAGACATCTGTGCGCGATTCACATAGGCGAGGCCGAGGTCCATGACCATTCCGGTGAGCCCCGCAATGACGACTCCGAGGATCGCAACCATCAGGAGGATCGCGCCCCTCTCGTCGGCGATTAGGGCGCGTGCCTGCACCGGAATCCTACGATTCGACGGCCGAACGGTGTTCGGTCTCATGGATCGCTCACTCCCCTGGGTTCAGGGATCAGAAGATGGCTCGATCGTAAAGGACGTCCGGCACCATGACAGACAGGAATGCCATGACGGGAGTGAGGGTCGGACGTGTATAAAAGATTTCGAGGACGTAGATGTTGGCGCCGTCGGCCATCGTGATGTCGGTCAACTCGTCCAGCTCGTCGCCCACCATGCCCAGCCGACTGGCGCTTTCATATCCAATGCTCGCGATCTGTTCCTCGACGTTGGGGACGCCGTCCCCGACGACGAGCCGGCTCAAAACGAGACCCCCCCTTTCCTCCAACTGGATCCCGGATCCGTTGTCGAGCGTCGCGTTGAGGACCGCCGGCATGGATACGCCGCGCGAGGCCATGCTGGCGCCTTCACGGGTGAGGTAGGAGACCGCCTGTTGGGAGTCGAGGATGTTTCCGAACTCGAGAATCCCGAAGACTACGAGGCAGAGTAGAGGCGTGACCATGACGAGTTCGACCAGGTCCTGTCCCGACTCCTCTCGCGCAAGGCGGCGAGCGGAGCCGAAAGCCCACCGGCCCATGGTCCGGCGTCGGCGCGGCCCAGACCGTCCGCGAATCCCTGAATCGAACCGTGCATTGGAAGGTTTCACGGAAGTTCTCAATTGAAGAAGGGCTCGTTACGCATCGAGGTGGACACCTGGAAGTCGAAGAGCCCGGTGCCAAGCACATGCTCCATCAACGGCATCGCGACTTCATATTCGTAGTTCAGTCGGACCGTCACGACTTCTTCCGGGGCTCCCCCGTCTTCCGGGGTGATGATGATGTCCCCCGAGGTCACGCCGAATCGCGATGTGTGCTCCAGAATGGTGTTGCGGATCGAGGTGGCGCGGTCGATCGCATCGCCCGATTCTTCGTCGATCTGGAAGTTGCCGGTCGTCGCGTAACGGGTGCCCTCGGCCACCGCGTTCCGAATCGTGAGCCGGTGGATATAGTACCGGCTGAACTCGAACATTCCGGACATCATGACGAGGAAGACCGGGATCGCGAGGACGAACTCCACAAGACTCTGGCCGCCCACGCTTCGAGCGAGTCGGCGGATCCGGGGCTCGCGTCTCCGATCCCTAACGTCACGTCTGACCGGTCTTGCCATGGTGAGGTCCTCGATTCTTTCCCGTACATCATGCACGGACCCAGGACGCCGCTCCGCCAGGGGGCGGCGTGGCGCGGTTACGCAGGTCGTTTCGTGCGGTCCTGAGAGGCAGGGATCATGCCAGTTTCCCCCGCTTGACGGGGCAATTCGGGCGATCGAGGGGTGTGGGAGGCCGCGGAGGGCGGCGCGACTGGAGTGCTGAACCGGCGCGTCGAAGCGGCGCAACACCTCACGAATGCCCGGAAGGGGACGGAAGTCCCAGGAACTTGCTTCCAGAAGCCATCTGTTTGCGAAAAGACTACGGAAGGAACTTCGCCTCGGAGTCACCCCGCGAACCGGATTTCCGTCTCCGCGGCCCGGAGGTTCCTCAGTCGGTCTCTAACGCTCCCAGGCGTTGTTCGTCCGGTCCGCGTCGGGAAAGATCCCCTCGGGATCCACTTCGACCCGTTCGAGCGCAGCGTCCGCGGGAAGCTCGAAGTAGAGCTCGTGGCGACGGGCCCCCTGGAGCCAGACCTCCACGGGGATGGTTTCCCGCAGTGCGCCTCCGGCGATCCCTACCTCGACGATCGCCGGCATGGGCGCTTCTCCCAGGTCCGCGATGGTGACGCGGACCCCCCGTGACCCGGACGGCGTCGAAACCATCTCGACCGCTTCGACGGCCTGGTCGAGGGCCGCCGTCTCATACCAGAAGGGATGCCAGAACCAGTCCAGGTCGCGCCCCGCAACCGCCTCGACCGCGTTGAAGAAGTCCATGGGGTCGGGGTGGCCGTAGATCCAGGCGGAGTTGTAGCGCTGGAGCGCCTCCCACACGGCCTCACGCCCGATCAGACCCTCGAGCGCGCGAAGCAGTGTGGCCGGTTTCCAGTACGCAGCCTCTCCGTAAGTGCCTGTGGAGCCGTGGAGATCCGCGTGCCGCATGATGGGGGTCTCGAAGTCCGCGCCCGCCACGTTCGTGTACGCGTCCTGGTCCCGCCTCCAGGAGTCCGGCTCGCCGAAGAAATCTCCGGTCGCATAGGCCTCGATGTACGTCGTCAGTCCTTCGTCCATCCACGGATAAGAGGCCTCGTTCGAGCCGACCATCATCGGAAACCACATGTGTCCGATCTCGTGGTTGAGTGTCTCGTAGACGTCCCGCGCCTGGGGGAAGGCGGCCACGAAGGTGAGCATCGGATACTCCATTCCACCCACCGGTCCCTCGGCCCCCGTCATCTGCGGCCAGGGATAGGGGTGCCACCGCTCCGCGTGAAAGGTCAGGGCGTGTTGGATGTATTCCGCCGATTCCGTCCACGATTCCGTCTCGGGCCGGTAAAAGGAGTGCACTTCCACGATCTCGGCCGCACCGTCACCGTCCGCGCCGGGGGAATGCGCGCGCGTCGCATCCCAGACGTAATCGCCGGAAGCCGCGAAGGCGAAGTCACGGACCCCGTTGGCCTTGAAGCGCCAGGTGAGCGTGCCGTCGGGCTCGGATAGAGTCGCGGTTCCCGCTCCTCTCCCGGCCTCCGTGACGATGTGGACCACCACGTCGCTCTGGAGGGCGGTGGCGAGCCGCGACCGCACCGTTTCGGTCAGGACCTCTTCGGGATTCTGGAGCGTTCCCGAGGCCCCGGCGAGCCACCCCTCCGGAAGGGTGAGGGAGACGTCGAAGTCGCCGTATTCCAGGTAGAACTCGCCGTTCCCCAGGTAGGGCCAGGTGTCCCACCCCCGGAGGTCGTCGAAGACTGCGACCTGCGGATACCACTGCGCCACGTTGAAGAGGCGATTTTCGATGTGGCCCTGGCGCGGGGCCCCCTGCGGCGGAACCTCGAAGTTCCAATCCACCTCGAGCTCGATCGCACCGTTCGGGGGGATGGGATCCTCAAAATACACCCCCATCAAGGTCCCCTGCACGATGTAGGCGCCGGCCCGGCGGGTCGGCGAGAGCTGAAACTCGCGACCACCCACGGCCACCCGCCCGACGGTGATCCCGCTGGTCACCGGGACCTGCCGCGTCCGCTCCACCCCTTCGGAGAAAAGGTTCTGATAGAGGTGGAGGATGACGAGACCGACCTCGGTCGGTGATTCGTTCCGGTAGGTGATGACCTCCGATCCGGTGAGGCGCGCGGTCACGGGATCGAGGGTGGCGTCGATGCGATAGTCCACCCGCTGCGTCCAATAGTTGGGACCGGGGGTCCCGACCGACGTGCGAGTCCCGGCTTCGATCGCCGCCTGGAAGGCGGCGGGCACGGGGACGGGGCGGGCGGACCATCGGATCCCGGTGGGATCGAAGGGCGCGGGTGAGGATTCCCGGGGGGCTGCGACCTGCGGGCCAGCCGCGGGCGCGACGCCCGGCTCCGCAGCCCCTCCGGCACACCCCGACGCGGAGAGGACGAACGCGAAAACGAGCCCTGGGGCGCGGAGGGACTCGCGCACGCTGGACACCGCCTGAGCTGGATTTCGAAGTCTGAGGGCGCGGATGGGCGCTCTGTCCGATCGATTACCGCTGGCCAGGGGCAACCCGGTACTGCTCGTCGGTGACGGGATCCAACCAGGTCACCTGGCCGTTGTACACGGTCCATTGGGCGACGTCCGAGTCGGGGGCGGCGCCGTGCCAGTGCTCGATCCCCGGGCCCGTGTACCAGGGCTGGCCGGGGCCCACTTCTTCCACGACGCCCCCACGGACCTGGGTGCGGCCGCGGCCCTCCTCGATCATCAGGAGTTGCCCGTCGGCATGCGTGTGCCAATTGGAACGGACCCCTGCGGGAAACCGAAGCCGTAGGACCGTTAGCCCTTCCGCGTCGAGGATGCTCGGGCTTCCTCCCATGAAGTTGCTCTGCAGGGCCCCGGACTCCCGGGGGACCGGGAGGAGAACGAGGCCCAGGGTTCCGGCGGCCACGAGGGAAAGTGCGATTCCGATCTGTGACGCCCTTCCACGATTCCGGATCATCCTAGCACCTCCGCGCGGGGAATTGGCTTGCTTCGGGGGAAAGGCCAGCATATTCCTTCGAGTGGGGAATATCAAGATCGCCGGGCGAGCTTTCGACCAATCTTGGGGGGCGCGATGAAGGTTAGACGCTGGGCATGCGCCGTTACGGCAGGGGCGCTCTTCGGGCCCGCGGCGGTCGGCGCGCAAAGCCACGACGGAAGCGTCGCGAACCACGAGCCGCACTACTTCACCGCCGAGGAGTTCGGAATCGACCCCGAAGGGGTCAGCTTCTCGCGGGACATCGCACCGATTCTCCAGCGGAGTTGCCAGAACTGCCACCGCCCCGGCGGTGGCGGCCCGATGTCGCTGTTGACCTACGACGAGGTGCGCCCCTGGGCGCCCGTGATCGTGGAGCGGACGGCGATCCGGGACCGCATGGGGGCGATGCCCCCCTTCTTCGTCGAAAAGGAGATCGGAATCACCGCGTTCAAGGACGATCCTTCGCTGAGCGACGAGGAGCTCGCCCTCATCCAGACCTGGGTGGCGAATGGAGCCCCACAGGGGAACCCGGCCGATCTTCCGCCCCCCCTCGAATTCGTGGACGACGACGTGTGGACGATCGGCGAGCCGGATCTGATCGTCCGCTCCCGCGACGTGACGGTTCCGGCGGTCGGCCCCGACTGGTGGGGCGATCTCGGGCTCGTCCCCACCGGCCTCACGGAGGATCGGTACGTGCAGGCGGTGGAGGTGCGCGAAGTGAACGACATTCCCGCCGGCAACGAGTCGAATACGGTGGGCGGGCGCTACATCTTCCACCACATGACGTACACGGCCGGGCGTCTCAACGCGGATGGGACCGACGTCGCCGGAGGAACCCGGTTCCCGATCCACGAGGTCGGGAGGAACGCCGACCTCTTCCCGGAGCGCGCCGGCCGGCTCCTCGCGGCGAACTCCGCCCTGAGCCTCGGCCAGGCACACCTTCATCCGAACGGGCGCGAGTCGAGGGGACATCTCGAATTCGGCTTCAGGTTTTTCCCAGTCGGCTATGAGCCGGAGTACCGGCGCCAGGGCCCCCTCCTCGGAAACGGAATCGACATTGATGTCCGCCCGGACCAGGCGGGACAGGAGTTCCACTCGTACGTGGTGCTCCAGGAGCACACCAAGATCATCGCCTTCGAACCGCACCTTCATGCGCCGGGAGTGCGCATGTGCATGGAGGCGATCTGGGGGCACAACCAGTTCACCCTGAACTGCGTCGGCTACGACCACAACTGGGTGAAGCAGTACATCTACGACGACGAGGCGGCCCCGCTCCTCCCCAAGGGGACGATCCTCCACATCATCGGCTTCCTCGATACGACGGGCGAGAACCCGAACGTGGCGGACTCGCGGAATTGGGCGGGTGGCGGGCGGCGCTCCGTCGCAAACATGTTCATTGACCTGGGTTATTCGGTGCAACTCACCGAAGAGCAGTTCCAACGGGAGATGGCGGAGCGGCGCTCGAGAATGCGCGACCGGAACGAATACGACGTCGGATGTCCGCTCTGCTGGGCGCCCGTGGTCGAGCCTCCGGCGACCGCGGCGGCGGGAGTGAACTGATGGGGCGTGGACTGCGGACCGGAAAGCTTGGAGGACGGCGCGCTCGAGCCGCCCTCGTTTTCATCCTTCTCGTGGGTGCGCTGTTCGCGACGGAGGTGGAAGCGCAGACGCGCTTCATGTACCTGCGCGGGCAGGCCGTCTCCCCGGCTTATGAGGGGTGGTGGCCGAACCAGGACGGTTCGTACACCCTCTTCTACGGCTACATGAACACGAACTGGGAGGAGGAGTTCGACATCCCGGTCGGACGCGAGAACTACTTCACCTTTACGGAGCCCGGTGGACTCGACGACACCGAGCGGACCGCCTATGATCCGAACGTGGCGGACCAGGGGCAGCCGACCCACTTCTATCCCCGACGCAATCCCTTCCTCTTCACCATCGAGGTCCCGTCGGATTTTGGAGACGCCGAGCTCGTCTGGACGCTCCAGACGCAGGGCACGACGCTCCGAGCCTTCGGATCGCTCAAGCCGGACTACCGGATCGATCCGCATGTGATCTCGACCGAGATCGGCGGCGCTTTCGGCAGCCTGAGCGACGCGCTCCGGACGAACATCCCTCCGGAGCTTTCCGTGGAAGGCGAGCTCCGTCGCACGGTGCGTGTGGGCGAGCCCCTCGAGCTCGCCGTGGTCGCGAACGACCCGGACAACATCCCGGCGCGCTCCGGGCGGGGGGCGAACCCGCCCGCCACTTCGGAGGCCCTCTACAATCCGCCCTCGTCGGTGGTCTCGATGAGCGGGCCCGGGCTCCGCTTTTCCTGGTCCGTGTACCGGGGACGGGCCACGAACGTGACCTTCGATCCCATCCAGATGAAGACCTGGACGGACACCCGGGTCTACTCCAACTCCCCCTGGTCGCCCCCGTGGGGAATTCCCGAGCCGCCCGCGGGAAGCCGATGGACCGCGACCGCGACCTTTACGGAGCCGGGGGAATACGTGCTGCGCGGGATCGCGAGCGACGGGGCGCTCTTCACCTACGAAAACGTCACGGTCACCGTCACGCGCTGACGGCGACCCGGTCCCTCGTCGTGGAGCCCCGCGCCATGCGCCTCTGGCGCCTCCTTCCCCTCGCCCTTACGGGGCTCTTCCTCGTCGCCAGCTCGCCGCTGCCCGCCCAGTCCACGCTCCCGGCCTGGGAGCCGGTGACCGCCGAGCGCCTGCTCGATCCCGAAGACGGGGATTGGATGAGCTACCGCAGGAGCTACGACGTGACCGGCTTCAGCCCGCTCGACGAGATCGATCGCTCGAACGTGGACGAGCTCCGCCTCGTATGGGCTTACTCCGTGAACGACAACAATCGGTGGGTCCCGACCCCGATCGTGGCGAACGGGCTTTTGTACGTCGCGGAGGGATCCGGGCGTGTCCTCGCCTTCGAAGCGGCCAACGGGGATGTCGCCTGGATCCACGAGCGCCCCTATCCCGACGACATTCGGGGTTCGCAGGCCTTTGGAAAACACCGAGGCGTCGCGGTTTACGGGGATCGGATCTATTGGGGGACCGCCGACTCTTACCTCGTCGCGCTCGACGCGCGCACGGGGGAACAGATCTGGGAGGTCCAGACCGGGGACTATCACGCCGCGATGGGACACTCCCATCCCCCGCTGATCGTGGAGGGGAAAGTCCTCCTGGGTCACTCCGGAGGGGATTTGGGAGCGCGGGGCACCTTCTGGGCCTACGATGCCGGGACCGGAGCGCTCCTCTGGACCTTTCACACCGTTCCCGGCGCTCCTGGGGACCCGGGGTGGGAGACGTGGACGGCGCGCGATGTCCCTCCGCTCGGGGGCGCGACCTGGAACACCATCAGCTACGATCCCGAGTTGAGGCTCGTCTACGTCCCCACCGGACAGCCCTATCCCTGGTCGGCGCTCCTCCGGGGCCCCGGGGATGCGCTCTACACCAACTCGATCGTGGCGCTCGACATTGATACCGGCGCGCTGGCATGGCACTTCCAGCTCCTCCCCGAGGACTCCTGGGACCGGGCCGCATACGAAGCCATGCTCGTGGATCTGGAGATCGGGGGCGAGACGAGGCGCGCCCTCATCCAGACGAGCAAGCTCGGCTGGGGGGTCGTGCTCGATCGCGCCACCGGCGAATTCCTCCACGCCTTCCGGACCGGGGTCGACAACCTCGTGACCGGCTGGACCGACGAGGGGCGTCCCATCCTCAATCCGGCTCTCGTTCCGGTTCCCGCCGACATGGAGACCGGAAAGGTGTTCGAGGTCTGCCCGTTCTATCACGGCGGTCGCGACCTGAACGCGCCGAGCTTCAGTCCGGAGACGGGGCTCTACTACCTCGGAGTCAACAACACTTGCATGGACATCTCTTTCCGGGCGCAGGCGGTTCGGCCCGGGACCCTGTCCAGCGGCCTCACGGCGGTCCCGAAGTTGGCGCCCGGTTACGACTTCGTCGGCGAGTTCGTCGCCTTCGATCCGTCCACGGGAGAGCGGGTGTGGGCATACCAGCCGCCGAGCGGATCCGCGATGACGGCCTCCGCCCTCGCGACTGCGGGAGGGATCGTCTTCGGGGGGACGGCGGACCGCGAGTTCTTCGCGCTCGACGCCGATTCCGGGGAGTTGTTGTGGGAGACGCGCCTGAACGGGGACATCTCGGGCGCACCGGTGACCTTCCAGGTCGGCGGGAAGCAGTACCTCGCCGTGGGTGCGGGCGGACGGATCGCCCAGACGGTCACCTACGGTCCCCTCACCGGAACACACCTCTCCGAAGGGAGCGGGGTGATCTGGGTTTTCGCGCTTCCGTAAAGGTATCGGGGCGGGGAACTGAGGAAGCCGGGGGGGCCTCCCGAAGCTACATCGGGAAGAGCTCGAACATGTTCTCGACGGCCTCGCCGACCCATTCCTCCATGGCCGGCGAGGTCGTGAGCGCCCGGCCGATGTCCCCCTGAGCCCATCCGATCCAGAGGTTCTGGCGAGTCCGCGCGTCCACGAAGTGCAGGATGAAGGTTCCTTCCTCGTATTGGACGACCTCGGTTCCGGGTGGGGCTCCGGGCCGGGGCGGTGGATACCCCGAGGCGGGGTCCGCCTCGTACACCTCGATGTGGTCTTCGACCGAGAGGTGGTAGTGCACGAGCAGATCGGGGTCCGCCTCAGCCTCGCGGATGCCGCGCGACTCCAAGGCGGATGCGACGGCCACGAAAAGGTGCTCTTCGAAGAAGGGGTTGTTCTCCAGGCGGACATCGCCGCCCCGGCGAATCGCGTCGTCGTCCCAGGCGTAAGTCGTGTATCCGCCGAAGGAGGTCCCTGGCCGATAGTCGGCCCCCGCCGCGATTCCAAGGCCGCACCCGGCGACGGAGAGTGCGAGTACGAGCATGACGAATACGGAACGCAACGGGAGTGCCTCTTGAGTGTGGATGGGTCCGCCGCTCAGCGAGCGACGATCGTTGCCGGGGGCGCCGGCGGAATCTCCAGGTAACGAAGGACGGCCGCCGCGATTCCCTCGGCGGACCGCTCCGGGGCATCCACGATGATCGCCCGGTCCTTGGGGCTCGTCAGGAATCCCGTCTCGATGATCACCCCGGGCGTCGTGTCGTGGATCGCGTGGTCGTAGCGGCGCGAGTTAAAGGCGTAATAACTCACCATCCGCCGCGTCACGTTGGTGTGGTGGCGAAGTCCCGTCGCCTCACGATAGGTCTGCGCGAGGATCTCTACGAAGGCACTCCCCCTGCCCGTGCGGTCGCGCCGCGAGGCGGCGACGCTGAAGCCGTTGGCATCCGAGCTGTTATTCCCGTCCGCGTGGATCGAGATGAAGAGGTCGGCCTGGTAGCTCGGCGGAACGGTCGTGGGGAGGACCTCCACCTCGACCCCCGCCGCGCGAAGGCGTTCCGCGGCGAGCTCCGCGATCCGGAGGGTCACTTCCGACTCGTGGAGCCCGTTCCAGTTCGCCCCGTTGGAACGCAGGCGGCGGAGCTCGTCCGGCGCTTCGGAGGCGAGCCAGTGCCCCGCCTGCAGGGCGACCCTGGGGGCTGCGCGCTCGGGCCTCTCCGGACCACCGGGAATGACAGGGGCCTCGGCCGTCCCGCTCGAAAAGCCGATCGTGAGCGAGGCTGCGACAAAGACGCCGGCGAACCGGGCCGGCCTGACGGGAACTCGCTTCACCGCGCACCTCGCTGAACCGCCATGTAATCCTCCGTGCCGGAGTACCCTGCCGGCCGCACCGGGACCGAAACATGTTCCTGAGAAGCTAGGACGCTCCGGGCTCTCAGGTCAATCGTGCTTTCGGGTGCTGAACGGGGTCTTGCACGACCCTTGCAAACGGATGTTACGGGGGGACGGCCCCGAGAAGAGCGTCCCGATTGGCCTCCAAGAACGCGCGAGCGGTCGTCGGGGACCGGCCGGTGAGATCGGCGACGGCTGTGCTCACGGTGGCCAAGGATCCCGCTGGCGGGCCGCCGCCCGGGGTCACCCCTCCCTCCACGACCTCGATGGGACGTCCGGTGATCTCGCTCGCGATCTGGGCGATCCCCCTCGGCCCGATGGGCTCCGACCCCGTGATCTCGTAGATCCGGTTCTCGTGCCCAGGTGTCGCCAGGACGGCGGCCGCGGCGAAGGCGCAATCCTCGCGGGTTGCATAGGCCGTCCGGGCCGCACCCGGCGGCACGACGACCTGCCCCGCCGCGATCATCCGGGTCGCCTGCCCGAGAATCCCATCCATGTAGAGCTGATAGGGAAGCATCGTCCATGCGACGCCGCTCTCCCGGTCATAGCCCGCGAGCTCCTCGGGAGTGCGACTCACGAGGATGAGGCGCGCGGGCGCCACCCCGAGCGCGAGGAGGCGCTCGACGACGAGCCCTCCGAGCTGGCCGGATGCCCCGGAGACGATGATGCGTTCTTCCGCGCCCTGCGCACCGAGTCCACCGGGGACGGTGGAACCGAAGGCGGCGAGAGAGAGTGCGAGGACGGTCCTCGAGGTCGCCGGAGCCCTCACCGTCGCCTGGCGGCGGCGTCGCTGGCTCAACCAGCCGGGGACGCGCGCAGCGAGAAGGATCATGAGAATTCCCGCGAGGAGGAGGGGGAGGCGAACATCGGCCTTCACGAGCCAATAAAAGTGGAGCGCCCCGAGGGAAGCCGCGACGTAGACCAGGCGATGCAGCGTGCCCCAACGCCGCCCCAGCCGCCGGATCCACCCCTTGGTCGAAGTGATCGCGAGGGGGATCAGGGTCAGAAAAGCGGCGAAGCCGACCGTGATGTATGGACGCTCGCGAATGTCGTCCCAGACCCAATCCATCCGGAAGCCCAGATCCAGAGCGATCCAGATGAGGAAGTGGACCGATGCGTAGAAAAAAGCGAAGAGCCCGAGCGGACGGCGAAGTCCGATCACGGGGTGCCATCCGGTGACCCGGCGGAAGGGCGTGACCGAGAGGGTCACGAGGAGGAGCACGAGGGTCGTCATCCCGGTGACGTGCGTCACCTTTTCGATCGGATTGACGCCCAGCCACCCGAGGAAGCTTCCCGCCACGATCCAGGTGGCGGGCGCGAGCGCACCCGCCCAAAGGACGAACTTGAGCGCGACGACGCCCGTCTTCCGACCTGCCATCAGGCAAGACCTCTCCGGCTCAGAACCACCGGGTCAGGTCCATCCCCGAATAGAGCGACGCGACCTCGTCCGCGTACCCGTTGAACATCAGGGTGTCGCGGCGCCGGATCTCCCCGATGCGGCGTTCGTTCCCCTGACTCCAACGGGGGTGGTCCACCCGCGGATTCACGTTTGCGTAGAACCCGTATTCATTGGGGTTCGTCGCCCACCAAGTATTCACAGGCATTTCTTCCACGAACCGGATCCGGACGATGGACTTGATTCCCTTGAAGCCGTACTTCCACGGGACGACGAGGCGGAGGGGCGCCCCGTTCTGATTGGGGAGGTCCACGCCGTAGACGCCGGTCACGAGGAAGGCGAGGGGATGCCGCGCCTCGTCGAGTCGGAGCCCTTCGATGTAGGGCCAGTCGAGGATCGAGGCCCGTTGACCCGGCATCTCCGCCGGACGGACGATCGTGGTGAATTCCACGAACTGCGCCGCGGGAGTGGGATCCGCGCGCTGGACCAGCTCGGCGAGGGGAAACCCCCGCCACGGAATCACCATGGACCAGGCTTCGACGCAGCGGAGTCGGTAGACCCGGTCCTCGACCGTGTGGGGCGCAAGGAAGTCTTCGAGGGCGAAGTCGCCGGGATTGTTCACGAGCCCGTCCACCCGGACGGTCCAGGGAAGGGGCTTGAACGACCCCGAGTTCCGGTAGGGATCCTCTTTGTCCGTCCCGAACTCGAAAAAGTTGTTATACGTCGTAATCTCCCGGAAGGAGTTCACCTGTTCACCGAGCTCGTCCGTGAGCGTCTGATACCGGGGTTCCTGGGCCGCGGCGCGCCGCGCGAAACCTGGAACCTCGATCGGGGCGAAGGAGAGCGCGGCCGCTCCGGCAGCCGCCGTCCTGATGAAGTCTCGCCGGTTCAGGTAGACATGCTCAGGGGTGATCTCCGAGGACGGGATTTCGGCTCGGCGGCGGATGAGCATGACTCCTCCGGATCGGATTGCGGAGTGGGGCGTGGATTCGGGGTCGGGTTTCCCCCGGGCACTCTTCCTAACCCACTGCCCGCGCCGGGGGTTCCTCGGGGACGCCTGTGGCGCCACGCCCGGTGCAGACGGAGTCCGTCGTCAGCCCAGAATGTTCAGGAGGATGGCTGCGAAACCGGCGAGCCCCCAACCGGCGACCACGTCGCCCGGATAGTGGACCCCGAGGTATGCCCGCGACACCCCGATGGTCAGCCCGATCACGAGGAGAGGCAGCCCCCAGGGGAGCGCGAGCCAGAGCGAAATCGGAAGGACCAAGGCGAGGCCGGCCGCGGCATGTCCCGAGGGAAACGAGAAGCGGTCCGGAGGCTCGACGAGGGAGTGGAGACCGACGGGAAGGATGGGCCGGGCCCTCGCAACTCTTCGCTTCACCAGCTGCCCGAAAAGGTTCGAGAGGAGGATCCCGAGCGCGGCCTCCCGTGCCACCTCGGGCGGGATCGGGAGCAAGCCGGCCCCGAAGAGCAGCAACGAACCCGATGCGAGCATGACGACCGGATCCCCCAGGCGGGTGATCTCCCTCATCCAGCGGTCGAGACGGGGCCGCCGCCGGGTCGCCAGGGCCATGAGGAGCCGGCGGTCGAGGTGTTCGAGGCGGAGAACGAGGTCGGTCACGCGGAGCTCCAAGGGAGGACGATTTCGCCCTCGAGAGCATCCAAGTATTCCACTTTCCTCAGGATCTCCTGCGCGACCGGTGTCGGAAACCCAGGGACGTCGGGCTGGCCCGTGTCCAGATCGAAGTTTTCGAGGCCTTCGAGGCGAGTATCGAAGTGCTCCGCGAAGGTCGCCGGGAAGATTCGCACTTCCTCATCCACGGCCTCCATCAGCCATTTGGACGGGGGAACGGGGTTCAGGACAGCGAGAGTGAGCGTCGCGAGGCCACGCCGGACGGCGATCTCATCGTGAGCGCGCCGCAATGCTCCTCGCGCCAAGAGGGCGGCGCGTGAGAAGGGGCCCGATCGGTGAAGCCGGGCGAGGAGACTCGTCAACAGCAACGCGCCGCGCGAAACGCGTGCGGCGGCGCGGTGAGACGTGACGAAAGGCCAGCGTCCGAATTCGATCCCGTAGATGAGCCGGTAGGTCTCGCTCAGGAACTGGATCGAATTCGGATCGAAGACGGGTGCCATTCGCCCCACCGGTGGCGTCGGGTACCGTCGCCGGCAGTCCACGTCGAGGCCGATCTCGACGCGGAGGTGGACCGCCGGCTCGTGATGTCCGCCCACGAACCTGTCGGGGTCTCCATGCATGACTTCGCCCACCCCACGCCCCACGAGCGGGTGGATCGCACGGTCGGCAAGGACGTGGGTGACCCATCCCCAAGAAAAAGCCCGCTCCGTGGAGGAGCCGGCCGCGTGAATCAGCGCGCGGGTCAGATCCACGGATCTGACCCGGTGTGCGAGATCCGAGAGCAACCTCTCGCCTCCCGGGAAGTAGCCGAGGTCGGGTCCGATCGCACCATGGTGGAACGCCCGCACCGAGGTGGAATCCCATGGATCGAAGGGGGCGGTCTCGGGCGTCAGTTGCCAGCGTTCGAGGACCCGGTCCGCGAGGGCAAGGTGGAGCGACACACTCGGCACTCATTCTCCTTTCAGGAGCCCTAGGGGCGGGACTTTCCCCTTGAGGATACCGGTGCCGCGCGACGGGTTGGTGAGCCGCCGGTAACGGTCGTGTCTCGGAACGCACAGGGCTTTGGAAACATTTGACGGCGGGGCGTGCGGACATCTTCCGCGAGCGGATGCGGAGACATATCGTCCAAACCGTCGTTCAGCTTCGTCGCGGCAGTGTGACCGGGCGAAGCGCTTCCCGCGGAAGGGAGGGAAGAAGTGGAGAATTCGAGCATCGAAGGGACGACCGACCCGCTCGATCCGCTAGTGGAGCGCACGGCGGGTCCCCAGCCCGGCCGGCGTCTTTTCCACGCGGGGAACGGCCTGGTCATCTGGGCCTTCCTTCACTATTCCGGAATCGAGTCCGGGCCGGCGGCGCTCCTGATCGGAGGGCTCGCGGCCGGCGCGCTCGCGCTGGACATCGCCCGGCTCAACGTTCCGGGTCTGAACCGCCTCTTCTTTCGCGCGCTTCCTGCATTCGCCTCGCCGCGCGAACGGAGCCGCGTGGCGTCCTCGACCTGGTATCTCGCGGGAGTGGCGTTGTCGCTCGCCCTCTTCGCGCGCCCCTTCGCGGAAGCGGGGGTGCTCGTTCTGGCTCTTGCCGATCCGGTGGCGAGCTGGTTCGGACGGCGTTATGGGCGTCGGCGTTTCGGGGCGGGGAGTGTGTTCGGATCCTCCCTTTTCTGGATCGTTTCGGTCGCAATCCTCTGGTCCACCGCGGGGCTCGTTCCGGCGCTCGCCGCCGCGACAGCCGTGACACTCGTGGAGGCGGCGCCGTGGGGGCTCGACGATAACCTCGCCGTTCCGATCGCGACCGCGGCGGCACTCGCGCTCGTTACCGGAGTGTTGGGTTGACCGACTCCACGACGAGCCCGCGTCCCGCGGCTCCGCGGGTCTCCGTGGTGATCCCCGCAAAAAACGAGACGGCGGCTCTCCCGCGCGTTGTCGCGGACTTGCGGGCGCAAGCCATCCCGCCGCTCGAAATCGTCGTCGCCGATGCGAATTCCACGGATGGGACGCCCGATCTGGCCCGTGAGCTGGGGTGTGCGGTCGTCCCGGGCGGGCTTCCCGCGGAGGGAAGGAATCGGGGGGCCGCGCGGGCCCGAGGGGAGTGGATCCTCTTCGTGGACGCCGACATGGGGCTCGAGCCGGACGCTTTGGAGATCGCGATGCGGGCATGCGAGCGTCGCCGACTCGACGGGATCTCGACCTGGTTCAAACCTGACCATGGAGGTCGGCTCCTCCGGCTCTCCCTCTACCTCTCGAATTGGTACTTCTACCTCACGTCGAAAGTTGGGTGGGCCCACTCCATCGGAGGATTCATTCTCGTGCGGCGGGAGACACACGAAGCGCTCGGGGGATTCGACACCTCGATCCTCGTGGCCGAGGACGTGGAGTACACGCTCCGAATCGGGCGTTACGGGCGCTACGCTTACCTGCGGCGGCCGGTCGTGGAGTTCGCCGTTCGCCGTTTCGACAAAGAGGGGACCTGGAGCATGAACCTCAAGTGGATCGGGGTCGAGCTCCACCGGATTTTCCTCGGCGAGATTCGGAAGGACACGTTTCGCTACTTCAAGCCGGGAGAGCGGATCCCGCACCACCCTTGAGAACGTTGGGTCCCAGCGTTACCCTGCACCCTCACTCCACGCACCCTCACTCCACCCTTCGCTTTCGGAGGCATATGATCCCCGCCGCACCCCATCATGCGTCACCTCCCGTCGCCCCGGAAGGGCGGCTCGGAGCCTCGGGTTTCGCCGTGGCCCTCGCGCTTCTCCTTTCGGCGTGCGCCGGCGACGCGCCTCCTCCTCCGGAGGAAGCAGGGCCGGAGATCGTCTACGGCACTGCGGTCCCCCTCGGCGGGGGGAACATGCGAACCTACATGGTGAGCGAGGGCGACCTCCCGGTCGAGCTCGGCGTGGCGTTCGACGAGGCGACTCTGGCCACCCTTCCTCCGCAGCATGGTCCTGGATCCGTCCCAATGCCGGACGGGAACTCGACCTACCAGCACATCCTCGAGCTTCCGGCCGGGCATGGAACGCCCTTCCAGTTCGCCTTGGTGGACTGGAATCCGGGCGGCCACGAACCCCCGGGGGTCTATGACATCCCGCACCTCGACTTGCACTTTTATCTCGTTTCGGACGAGACCCGGATGGGAATCGACCCGATGAACCCGGAGTTCATGGCCATGGCGGCGGCGATGCCGGCTCCCGAGCTCATGCCGCCGGGCCACATTCATCCGATGCCGGAGCCCACCGCGGTCCCGATGATGGGTGTTCATTGGCTGGATCCGGCCTCGCCCGAGGTCGCGGGCACGGGGGCCTTCGCGAACACTTACATCTACGGAACCTGGAACGGGGAGCTGATCTTCATGGAGCCGATGATTACCGTCGCGCTCCTCCAGGCGCGGCCAAACATCCGGCAGATTGTCCCGGTCCCGGAGAGATACGCGACCCCCGGCCACTACCCGACCGAATATCTGGCCCGCTGGGACGAGGGGGCGCAGGAGTACAGAGTAGCCCTGTCCGGCTTCCGGCCCGCCGGGTGAGACATTGAGGTTCTCCGGGTCCCATCGGAGGGCCGGCCGGCTCGCGGCATGGACCGTCGCGCTGGCGCTCATCGGTGCGCCCGGCGCTTCGGCCCAGTTGTTATATGGAGGCCACCTTGCCCACGCCGCGGACGCCTTCGGGGGGACGACGGGGGTCGGGGCACGCGTCGGTCTCGGCCTTCCGGCGCTGCCGATCCAGGTCCTGGCGGGGGTGGAGTACTTCTTCCCGGGATGTTCGGGGGCGTGCGGCTTTCAGGGGCTCTCGGTCGACGGCAACGTCTCTCTTCCCTTTCCCCTTCTCGCGCCCTACGCGACGGGCGGGTGGGTCCTGCGCCGCTACGACCCACCCGATGCGGCGGATGCCAAGACATTCTCGGGAGTGCATTTCGGCGTGGGAATCGGCGCGGGGATCGCGGGGGCCAGAGCCTTCGGCGAGGCGCGGTACGAGTTCGTCAGGGCGCCGGAGCGGCAGCTCGTCCTTCGCGCGGGGTTTATCATCGGCGGGTGACCCGTGGGCGACTCTCCACTCCTGGCGCGCGCCCTCGCCCGCATTGACGCGGTCAACGCGGAGGACCCGAGGACCGAGCGGGCCGGCGGCGTGGACGAGCCGAAGGAGCTCCTGTACTCCCGGCGGATGTCCCGGACGCTCGATCGCTTCTCTCCCGGCGCATCCGAGCCGCTTCGCCTCGCGGCCCGCGCCCAACACATCGCCCGTTGGAGGATTCCGCGGTCCGACTATCCCGAGGGACGGGAAGGATACCGCGCCTGGCGGACGAAGCTCCTGGACCTCCATGCCGAGCTCACGGCGGGGATCCTGCACGACGTCGGGTACCCGCGGGAGACCGCGGATCGGGTGACCGCGCTGATCCGGAAAGAATCCCTCAAGAGAGATCCGGAGGCGCAAGCGCTCGAGGACGTGGTCTGCCTCGTTTTCCTCGAGCATTATTTCGATGACTTCGCGGATAAACACGACGAAGAGAAGCTCGTGGGAATCCTCCGGAAGACGCTGGCGAAGATGAGCGCGAACGGCAGGGAGGAGGCACTGCGAGTCGAGGTCGCTCCGCGGGGCGCCGCGCTCGTCGCGCGGGCTCTGGCGCGGTAAGGTCGGTTTGGCCGCGCCCCCGACTTCCGCGAAGATCGCCCCTCGCCGTCCGAGGCCTGGGCTTGCCGCGTGCGCCGTGGCGCTCTTCCTCGCCCTCGCATTCGTCTGGATCCCCTGGCCCTGGGGGCTCTCCAGCCGGGATCCGGAGCGCACCGCCCTGATGCGCCAGCGGATCTCCGAGGCGCGGAGCGCCGGGGATACGCTCGCGATCCGTCACGACTGGGTGCCGCTCGATCAGATCTCCCCGAATCTCGGGCGCGCGGTGATCCTCGCGGAGGACCAGCGTTTTCCGGAGCACGACGGAGTGGACTGGCACGCGCTCGCCGAAGAGGTCCAGTGGGAAGGCCGGGAGATCTTCTCCTGGACCCATCCGGGCGATCTTGTGGCGCTCGCGTCCGCGCTCCGCTACGCATGGGACCATCTCGAAGAAATCCGCGGCAGGAGCACGATCACCCAGCAGCTCGCGAAGAACCTCTACTTCGGGACGGACCGGTCCCTCCTCAGGAAGGGGATGGAGCTCGTGGTCGCGCGACGCCTCGAGATGACGCTCGGTAAGGACCGGATTCTGGAGCTCTATCTGAACATTGCCGAGTGGGGACCGGGGATCTTCGGGGCCGAGGCGGCGTCCCGCGCCTACTTCGGGCGGGGCGCAGACGCACTCACCCTCGAACAGGCGGCCGCACTCGCCGCGACCCTTCCGCATCCGCTCACCTCCAATCCGGCGCGCGCGCCGGCCGAGATGCGGTGGCGCCAGTCCATCATCCTCGATCGGATGCGCCCCCAAGCTCCGGCTCCGCCGGAGCCGCCCCCGGCGATCCCGGCGCCGATTTCACCGATACTCCCCTGAGCCATGGCTACCGACATCATCGAAGCAATTCGCCGTCGCAGGTCCATCAAGCGCTTCACTGCGAAGCCCGTTTCCCGGGAGGAGATCACGCGGCTTCTCGATCTGGCGGTCCTCGCGCCCAACCATCGCATGACCGAGCCGTGGAGCTTCCTCGTCCTCGGTCCCCTGGCGAAGCGGGCGTATGGCGAGATCAAGGGGCGCAGCCGAGCGGCGAAGGTGGAGGATCCGGGAGCCGCCCGGGCGGTGTTGGAAAAGACGGTCTCGGGAATGGAGGCGGTTCCCGCGATGATCGCCTTCGTCCAGAAGGTGTCGCCAGACGCCGAAGTTCGAGAGGAGGACTACGCGGCCGTATACATGGGGATCCAAAACTTCCTCATTGGTGCGACGGCCTCGGGATTGGGTACCCACGTGCGAACCGGCGGGGGGCTGGACTCGGCCGAGACCCGAGCTGCGCTCGGGGTTGTCGAGGGGGAACGGATCGTCGCGCTGGTCGAGGTCGGCGAGGAAGGTGAGCCGCCGCGCGAAAAGCCGCGCACATCGGCCTCGGAACGGACCCGCTGGCTTCCCTGATGCCCGCCCGCGGGGCGAACGTCAGGGGAGGACGATGAGGACCGGAAGGAGCGACGCGGCCTGGGCCCACTTCACGACCTCGACGACGATCAACACGAGGGGAATCGCCATGCAGTCGCGCAGCGCGCGCGCGAAGTTGCGCGGATTCACGGGGACCGTGTCGCCCAGATCGAGGTCTCCGAAGCTGGGAATGAAGCGGGGGACGGAGGCCCGATAACGCTCGTACACGGGCCCGAACACGCCGAGGAGGTTCTTTTCCTCGGCGTGAATCGTCGGCCAGTGCGTCAGAAAAAAGACGACGGCGAAGCCCACGGCCAGTGTGGCGGACCCGAAGGCGAATCCCGCGCCCACGAAGCCAATGAGAGAGAAAAAGTAGAGGGGGTTGCGGACCATGGAGAAGGGCCCGTCCGTCACGAGGGTGTCGTTTTTTTTCCCGGCGACGTACAGGCTCGCCCAGGCGCGCCCTCCCGCCGCGAGAACTACGAGGAAGATCCCGGCGGAGGCGAGAAGGACGCCGGCCAGCGATTCTTCGTCCAAGCGGGGACCCGTCACGAGCGCGAGGAGCACCACGGGAACGATGAGGAGCCGAATGAGGCGAATGCGCGGGGGCATGAGTCCGAGAGCGGGAAGGGAGCCGAAGGGACGGAATATACTATGAAGGGGATTCGGGGCGACCTACTCCCTACGAGTTTTGCTGCGCCCCTCCTGGGCCTCCTCTTCGGGACCGCCTGCGGCGGGGGGGGGCCCGCCGAGACGCTCCGCGAAGAGCTCGCCGTCCTCGGGCCCGGCGATCCCTTCGATCCCGCCTCGGTGGCTGGGCTTCCCGAACCGGCGCGCCGCTATCTCCGCCGCTCGATCGCGCCGGGAACGCCTCTCTCGCGCTCCGTGGAGCTCGAGATGTCCGGAGAGATCCGGCTGGAGCCCGCAGGGGATCCGCTCGCCATCGTCGCGGACCAGATTCTCGCACCCCCCCTCGGCTTCGTCTGGAACGCGCGGGCGGGCCGGGGAATCATGCGAATCCAGGGGTTCGATCGCTACGGCTCCGGGGAGGGGGAGATGCGCTGGCGCTTCTGGGGCACGATTCCCGTGATGAGCGCGAGGGGCGCGGACGTCACCCGTTCGGCGGCCGGACGACTCGCGATGGAGGCGGTCCTCCTTCCTTCGAGTCTCGTGCCGGGGAAAGGCGCGACCTGGGAGGGGGTGGACGATCGGAGCGCGCGTTTCCGAATGCGCGTGGGGGAAGAACCGGTCGAGAGCACGCTCGAAGTGGACGCGGACGGGCGCCCGGTCCGGGTGAGCGCGATGCGCTGGTCCGAGGATGCCGGCCCCGGATACGATCTCTTCGTGGTGGAGTTGCGAGGCGAGCTGGAGGTGGACGGATACCGGATCCCGAGGGAGCTGACGGCCGGGTGGCGGCTTGGGGCCGAAGACGAGTTTCGCTTTTACCGGGCCACCCTTCAGCGAGCGCGCTTCCAATGAGCCTTCCCATCGTATTCCTGCACGCTTTTCCACTCGACGCGTCCATGTGGTTGGACCAGGCTTCGGCCGTTGCGGACCGCACGGTTCTCGCACCGGACTTCCCCGGATTCGGATCCCGCCCCGCGGGCCCCTCTTCGTTGGACGAATTCGCGGATGTCGTGCTCGCCGACATGGATGCGGCGGGGGTGGAACGGGCCGTCGTGGTGGGTCTCTCGATGGGCGGATACGTCGCCTTCCGGATCCACGCGAAACGCCCGGACCGGATCGCCGCCCTCTTCCTCGCGGATACCCGTGCGGGTCCAGACGACGAAGCGGGGCGAAAGCGCCGGGCGGATCAGGCCGAGCGGGTCCGCCGTGAGGGGGTCGCCTGGCTGGCCGGCGCGATGATTCCGGGAGTGCTCGGTGAAACGACGCGGAGCGAACGGCCCGAAGTCGTGGAGAGAGTGCGTTCGCTCGTCTCGGGGGCCGACCCGGAGGGAGTGGCGCGCGCGTTGCTGGCCATGCGCGATCGCCCGGATTCGCGACCACAACTCGAGCGGATGGACTTTCCAGTGGTGGCGGCGGTCGGCGAGGAGGACACCCTTACGCCGCCCGCTGAGTCGCAAGCGATCGTGGACGGGGTCCCCCAGGGGAGATTCGTGGCGATACCTGGGGCGGGGCATCTCTCCAGCCTCGAGGAGCCGACCCGGTTCAACGCGGCGCTCGGCGCCTTCCTTGCGAGACTGGACCGCCGTTGACCTCCACCCGGCATCGCCGGCGCGGGAGTTTTCGGAATGCCCGGCCCGCGGGGGGGGGTGTACGCGCTCCACCGGAGCGGCGGGGACACGCTTCCCTGGCGCCGGTGCGAGCCTCGGTCGCACTTTCACTTCAGATCTCGTTCGGTTTCGCCGGACCTCAGCATCCGTAGGGAGGACCGCACCATGCACTTCGCCGATTCGCCCATTCGCAATCCCATCGTTCTGGCCATGTTCGCCGCCGCCACTTGGGGACTGGCCGCTTGCGGCGGGGGCGGAAGCGGAGAAACGACGCTCCGCACGGTCCCCACGCCCGCCGACTACGTGAGCGGAGGAGAGACGCTCGTCCTGCTCGAGGCGCCAGGGGGAGCGGACCTCGAAGACTTCGAGATCACCCTGAACGGGGGCGACGTGCGATCCGCGTTTCGCCCGGCCCCGTCCGACCGCCTCGGCCGGGAGAGTCATGCCTTCCTTGGGCTCGTCGAGGGGCTGGCCGAGGGCACGAATACGATCACCGCGACGAGGCGTGGCGTCGAAGTGGCCTCGCTCTCGATCACGAACTACCCGATCGAGGGGCCGATCTTCTCCGGAGAGCACCTCCAACCCTACCTATGTCTGAACGACCTTTCACCGGGGGGAAATGGTGAGCCCCGCCGATTCTCCCTCGGGAACGACGAGACCCTCGGCGGCCCGGCACAGGACGCGAGCTGCTCCTATCCCACACGTGTGGACTATCTCTATCGTGCGGCCGGCGAGAACGGTTCGCCTTCGCCGCTGGCGAGCCCGGCCTCCCTCCCCGCAAATGTAGATCTCGTCGTGACCTCTCTCGGCGATACGGTCCCCTTCATGGTTCGACTCGAGACAGGGACGATCAACCGGGCGATCTACCAGTTCGCGGCGCTGGTGGATCCGGCGAACCCCGAGCCCGATCCCTGGAATCCGCCTGTGGGGTGGAACGGGCGGCTCATCTACACCTTCGGCGGCGGGTGCGAAGCGGGATTCTTCCAGGGGACTGCGACGGGCGGCGTCCTTCGGGCAGACCTCCTCGCCTCCGGATACGCCGTCGCATCCTCGACCCTGAACGTGAACTCGCAGGGGGGCTGCAATGATCCCCTTTCGGCGGAGACCACGATGATGGTGAAGGAGCGCTTCGCGGAGACTTTTGGGCCGCCGCTCTATACGATCGGAAACGGAGGATCCGGCGGCGCGATGCAGCAACTCCTGATCGCGGGCGCCTACCCCGGAATCCTCGACGGAATTCTTCCCACGCTCACATTCCCGGACGCAATCACCAACTTCATTGATGCCACGGAGTGCAGCCACCTCCTTCGACCCTATCTGAACGAAACGGCGCTCGACGAGGAAACGAAGCGCGTGATCGGAGGGTGGGCGGTCTGGGCGACCTGCGACCGGTCTCTCGCGGCGCGCCCGAACCGTGTGGCGCCCTACGACTGTCCGGCGGTCATTCCCGAGTCGCAGGCCTACGATCCGGCCACGAATCCCACCGGGATCCGCTGCTCGATCTACGACGGGATGCGAAACGTCTTCGGAACGCGGATGTATCCGGAGATCGAGCCGACGCCCGTCTCCGAGTTCGCGAGAAGCCCGCACGACAACGTCGGAGTGCAGTACGGGCTCATGGCGCTGAACGCCGGACGGATCTCCAACGAGGTCTTCCTCGACCTCAACGAGCGAGTGGGCGGATGGGACATCGACGGCCGCTGGAGGCCGGAGCGGACAACCGCCGACCCCGACGCGCTTCGAATCGCGTACGAGACCGGGCGAGTCACGAGCGGGACGGGCGGGCTCGCCATCACGCCGGTCATCGAGGAACGCGCCTACCGCGATTTCACCGGCGACTTCCACACGAGTTACTACTCGTTCGTGACCCGCGCGCGGCTGATCCGCGACAACGGGCACGCGGACAACTACATCATGATCCGCCGGGGGGGAACGCCCTCTCCGAGCTCCCTCGAGATGATGGATGCCTGGCTCAAGAACCTCGCCCTGGACGAGTCCGCGGATCCCCAGATAACGCGGATCATGCGCGCCAAGCCGCCGGAGCTCCTGGAAAGCTGCTGGGACGAGGAAGGTGTGCAGATGGTGGAACCGCAGACCTTCGACGAGGGAAGCCTCTTCAACAACACCGCAGGGCGATGCAACGCGCTGTTCCCGCCCCACACGGGGCCGCGGATGGTGGCGGGCGGGCCGCTCGCGAACGACATCCTCAAGTGCCAGCTGAAACCACTCGACCGCGCGGATTACGGGGCGCTCTTCACCGACGAAGAATGGGCGCGACTGGGGCGGATCTTCCTGGAGGGGGTGTGCGACTGGTCGAAGCCGGGGGTGGGTCAGGTTCCGCAGGTGGGGACCTGGCTTTCTTATGGTCCGTCCCCGGTCAACCGGTACTGAGGACGCGCAGATAACTTGCCGGAACCGCCGCCGCGACCGTGCCGATGACCAGTACGCTCATCGAGTCGACCGAGACCGCCGAGTTCCCGCGGACGCTCGACCGGGTCCAGCGTCGCGTCCTCTGGCTCGCGGTGAGCATCGTCCACCACGCCAACAAGGTCCGGCCGAATTTCTCGGGCGTGAAGGTGGGGGGGCATCAGGCCTCCTCCTCCTCGATGGTGAGCATGATGTCCGCGCTGTATTTCGCGCATCTTCGAGCGGAGGACCGCGTGTCGGTGAAGCCGCACGCGGCGCCCGTGCTCCACGCGATCCAATACCTTCTGGGAAATCTCGATCGGCGGTACCTCACCGAGCTCCGTGCATTCGGGGGGCTCCAGAGTTACCCGAGCCGCGTGAAGGATCCTTTCCCCGTGGACTTTTCGACCGGGTCGGTGGGGATCGGTGCGACCGGGACGATCTGGAGCGCACTTGCGCATCGTTACGTCGCGGATCACTTCGACGTCCCGCCGAGCGGTCGCCAGATCGCCCTCGTGGGGGACGCCGAGCTCGACGAAGGGGCCTGTTGGGAGGCCATCGTGGATCCGATGGTCCCCCGCCTCGGCGAGGTCCTTTGGGTCATTGATATCAACCGGCAATCCCTGGATCGCGTCGTTCCGGAGATGGCTACCGGGCGCATCGAAGGGATGTTTGAAGCGGCGGGTTGGCACTGCGTGACCGTGAAGTACGGGGCGCTCCTCACGGAGATCTTCCTTCGTCCCGGGGGGGAGGCTCTGCGCCACCGTATAGACGGGATGGCGAACGAGGAGTACCAGCGTCTCCTCCGATCCGACGCCACGGAGCTGCGCGACCGCGTTCCCGGCGACGGTCCCGGGCGCGCGGAAGTTCGGCGGGTGCTCGCCGGGCTCGACGACGACGAGCTCGTAGCCGCGATCCGCGACCTGGGAGGTCACGATCTGGGCGCGCTGGTGCGCGCCTATCGCGAAGCGGACTCGGTGTCGGATCGCCCCTCCGTCGTCTTCGCCTACACCGTGAAGGGGTGGCGCCTCCCGATTCAGGGGCACCCTGGAAACCATTCGGCCCTGCTGAGGACCCGGCAGTGGGAGGAGCTGGGGCGCGAGCTCGGGGCCGACCCCGCCGACCCCTGGCGCCCCTTCGACGAGGGGAGTGGAGAGGCTCGCCTCTGCGTGGAGGCGGCCGAACGGCTGCGGCGGGAAGAGCGGCGGATGAGACCGGTTCCGGCGATCCCGCGCGATCTGGGGCGAAACCACCACGGGATGGCCTCGACCCAGCAGGCCTTCGGGCGCTTCTTCAGCGATCTCGCGCGAGAGGCACCCGAAGTGTCCGGGCACGTGGTGACCGTGAGCCCCGACGTCGCCTCCTCCACGAATCTCGGAGGGTGGATCAACCGCGTGGGCATCTGGAGCGTCCGTGAGCGATTCGATTGGTTCGCCGACGACGCGGAGCGGCTCGTGAAGTGGCGCGAGGGGATGCGCGGCCAGCACATCGAGCTCGGGATCGCCGAGATGAACATGACGGGGCTCCTCGTGGAGCTCGGGCTGACCTGGGCGCGGGATGGCCAGCCGCTCCTTCCCGTGGGGACGCTCTATGACCCCTTCGTGACCCGGACGCTGGAGCCCTGGGCCTTCGGTCTCTACGCGGGCGGGCAGTCCATCCTGGTGGGGACCCCTTCGGGCGTCACCCTGGCACCCGAGGGAGGCGCCCACCAGTCCGTCATCACGCCCTCCATCGGGCTCGAACAGCCGGGGTGCATCGCCTGGGAGCCGGCCTTCGGACAGGAGGTGGAGTGGGCCTTCCTCGCCGCCCTTGGCAAGTTGGGCCGCCCCGGCGGTACCTCCGCCTACTTCCGCCTCTCCACGCGTCCGGTCGAGCAGGAGCTCGCCGCCATCCCGGAGGATGAGGAACGACGCGAAGAGCGCCGGCGCCACGTTCTCTCGGGAGGGTACCGCCTCCGCGAATCGGCTTCCCCCCCGCGCGTGACTCTCGTCGGAGTAGGGTCGATCCTCCCGGAAGTGATCGCGGCCGCGGAGGAGCTCGAAGAAGGAGGCGTCCCGACGGACGTCGTCTGCCTCACCTCTCCGGATCTCGTCTTCCGGGCGCTCCGGGCGCGCCAGGGATTCGGGACCGAGGACACGGCGATCCTCGACGCCCTGTTTCCGGCCGACCGAGTCGCTCCCCTAGTGACCGTCCACGACGGGCACCCACACACCCTCGCCTTCCTCGGCGCGGTGCGGGCGGTGCCAATCGTGAGCCTCGGGGTGACCGGCTTCGGCCAGTCGGGCGACCTGAAGGATCTCTACCGGCACTTCGGGCTCGACGCCGACACGATCGTAGGCGCCGCACTCGACCTGGTGGACGCCTAGTTCGCGGCCTTCGAGCTCGAGCTCCCCAACAGCCCTTCCATCCTTCGAAGCGCTTCCCGCAAGTCTTCCTGCGAAGCGGCGAAGGAGATACGCGCGTACCGCTCACCGAACTCCCCGAACGAAGTCCCGGCCAGGAGCGACACCCCCGCCTCGTTCAGGATCCGGCGCTCGAACTCCGCGCTCGACATCCCGGTACCCTTGACGTTCGGAAAGACGTAGAAGGCTCCACCGGGCTCCGAGCAGATAATCCCACGAATCCGGTTGAGCCCCGCGACGACGAGGTTCCGACGCGCGTGGAATTCCGCCACCATCGTGCGGACCGGCTCCTCCGGTCCGGTCAGCGCGGCGATCGTCGCCATCTGGGAGAAGGCGGCGGTGCAGGAGACGCTGTTCGTCATCAGCCGTGCGACCGGCTCGACGAGTGCCTCGGGAAGAACCGCATAACCCACACGCCATCCGGTCATCGCGTAACTCTTCGAGAGCCCGTCCAGGACGACGGTGGCTTCGGGCATCCCCGGGAAGCGGGTGACGGAGAGGTGCTCGCCTCCATACAAGAAGTCCTTGTAGATCTCATCGCTGAGGACGACCGCTCCCGTCTCGGCCGCGAGCTCGGCCACCAGCGCGAGCGTCCCCTCCGGGATCACGTTTCCACATGGGTTGCCGGGCGAGTTGAGGACGACGAGCCGCGTCTTCGAAGAAAAAAGACCTCGAATCTCGTCCGGATCGGGGTTGAAGCCGAGCGATTCGCGGAGCCGCATCGGGACCGGCGTCGCACCGGTGAAGCGAATCATGGATTCGTAGATCGGGAATCCCGGGTTCGGATAGATCGCCTCATCGCCTTCTTCGCACAGCGCGAGAATCGTGAAGAAGAGAATGGGTTTCGCGCCGGGTGTGACGACGATGCGCTCCGGTGAAATGGGGAAGCCCAGACGCTTCCCCATGTCGGCCGCGATGCAGGCGCGCACCTCGGGGAGCCCTGCTGCCGGCGTGTAGTGCGTGAATCCGCGATCGA
This sequence comes from Gemmatimonadota bacterium, assembly GCA_040882465.1. Taxonomy (NCBI): domain Bacteria; kingdom Pseudomonadati; phylum Gemmatimonadota; species Gemmatimonadota bacterium. The sequence continues at coordinate 37,828 of JBBEBG010000017.1, read as the reverse complement.
GAGCGTCTTTCGCGGCCGCAACGATGTGATCCGGAGTGTCGAGGTCGGGCTCCCCGATCCCGAGATTGACGATCGAGCGCCCCTGGGCCATCAGCGCCTTGGCGCGCGCCAGGGCCTCGAAGGCGGTTTCCGTGCCGAGTCTCGCCATCCGGGAAGAAAGTCTCATAGGGCGACCACCATCGCGAGGGTTTGTGGATGCGGCAAGCCACGACTCTGAAACTTGTAATTGTTCGGTGGGTCTGGTACCCTGAATCGGGCAAAATACGGGCCGCCCGGTCGAATGTCCGAGTAGTAAGTCACCCAAGTGTCGGGGAGGAAATATGCGACTTCGAATCCTGATGGGCTTGGGAGCTGTGACACTTACCATCGCTCTCGGGGCGGACCAGGTGGAAGCGCAGCGCCTTCTGATCCTCGTGGGGGGGCCGGTTTTCGCGTCGACCGATCATGAGAATGCGAGCTCGAAAACGGGCCTCTTCGTTGCGGCCGGGACGTCCTTCCTCATCAACGAACGATTCTCGATCGATCCGTTCGTTGGCTTCCCAATTACGGACTCGATCATGGGAGCCTTGGGCGCCGCGGCCGACTTCGGTCTCACCGAGCTGTTCGAGGACTTCGAAGAGAAGTCGAGAACCTATTTCCTTTACGCTTCGGTCGCCATTCCCCTCGGCGGCACGTGATCTGACGATGGCGACGAAGGCGGCGGAGCTCGGCATTCCAGAGGTGGCGAGGAGATTCCTCGACGGCAAGGCGAAGCGCCTCTTCATCGGGGGCGAGTGGGTCGAAGCCGCCGACGGGAGAACGTTCGAGACTCCGAATCCCGCGACGGGGGAGACGCTGGCGGAGGTCGCCTTCGGAGGCAAGGAAGACGTGGATCGCGCCGTGCAGGCCGCGCGGAAGGCGTTCGACGACGGGAGCTGGACCGGGCTCCATCCGAAGGATCGGGAAGCGATCCTGCGCCGCCTCGCGGATCTGATGGCGGAAAACGTCGAGGAGCTGGCGACCCTGGAAGTGCTGGACAACGGGAAGCCGATGCGGATGGCCCGCGCCGAGGCGGCGGCGGCGGCCGAATATGTGCGGTATTACGCGGGGTGGCCGACGAAGATCACGGGAGACGTCCTTCCGTCCGCGCCGACCCACCACAAGTACGTGCGGCGCGAGCCGGTCGGGGTCTGCGGGCAGATCATCCCCTGGAACTTCCCGCTGATCATGGTCACGTGGAAGGTCGCGCCCGCGCTCGCCTGCGGGAACACGGTCGTGTTGAAGCCCGCGGAGCAGACGCCGGTCAATGCGCTTCGTTTCGCGGAGCTCGCCACCGAGGCCGGCGTCCCCGCCGGGGTCCTGAACGTGGTCACCGGGGACGGGACGACCGGCGCGGCGGTCGTCGCCCACCCCGGGGTGGACAAGATCGCCTTCACGGGCTCGACCGAGGTGGGAAAGAAGGTCATGGCGGCGGCGGCGGGGACGGTGAAACGCGTCTCCCTGGAGCTCGGCGGGAAGAGCCCCAACATCGTCTTCGCCGACGCGAACCTGGAGAAGGCGGTCCCGGCGTCAATGATGGGCGTCTTCGCCAACTCCGGCCAGATCTGCACCGCGGGGACGCGCCTCTTCCTGGAGCGCCGGATCCATGATGAGTTCGTAGAGCGCCTCACGGCCTTCGCGGGAAAGCTCAAGGTCGGACCCGGGCTCGAGGAGGGGGTGCAGCTGGGTCCCGTCGTCTCCGAAGAGCAACAGAGCCGGATCCGAGAGTATCTCGAGACCGGGCCCGAGGAGGGCGCGACCGCGGCGCTCGGCGGTCATGTGAAAGAGGGACCAGGCTACTTCATCGAACCCACGATCTTCACCGGCGTCAACAACGACATGCGCATCGCGCGCGAAGAGATCTTCGGACCGGTCGTGTCCGTGATCCCCTTCGAGGATGCGGAGTCGGCGGTGCAGCTCGGCAACGAGACCGAATACGGCCTGGCCGCCGGAATCTGGACGCAGGACATCTCGAAGGCGCACCGCGTGGCGGCTGCGCTGCGCGCGGGGATCGTCTGGGTGAACACTTATGGAGAGTTCGACGCGATGACGCCCTTCGGGGGCTTCAAGTCGTCAGGGTACGGACGCGAGCTGGGCGAGGCGTCCCTCGAGCTCTACACCCAACGGAAGTCGGTCGTCATCCGCCTCTGAGCCGGGCTCGCACGCGCGGCCGCGCCCGCCGGACCGCCTCGGAGCCCCAACTCACTCCGCGTCGTCCACCTTCACGACCATCTTGCCGAGGTTCGCCCCGGTGAAGAGGCCGATGAAGGCCTCCGGCGCGGCTTCGATCCCTTCCACGATCGTCTCCCGCACCGCGATCCGCCCCGTCCGCAACCATTCGGACATGTCGGCGAGGAATCGCTCGCGAACATGTTCGTATCTCGAAACGAGAAACCCGCGGAGCGTGAGGCACCACCCGACCGCCCGGGAAAGGTTCGCCGGACCCGGTGTGAGCTCGGTGTCGTTATACCGGGAGATCGAGCCGCAGAGCGCGATTCTCCCGAAGACCCGCATCTGACCGATGGCGGCTTCGAGAAGCTTCCCTCCGACATTGTCGAAATAGACGTCGAGCCCGTCGGGGGCGCCCTCCCGAAGGTGGTCCGAGAGCTTGCCCTCGCGGTAGTCGAAGGCGAAGTCGAATCCCAGCTCGTCCGTGAGGTGGCGGACCTTGTCCGGTCCCCCGGCACTCCCGAGCACCCGGCACCCTTTGAGCCGGGCGATCTGGCCCGCCACACTTCCGACGGCCCCCGCGGCGCCGGAGACGAGGACGGTCTCTCCGTCCTTCAGCTCCGCGATTTCGAAGAGCCCCACGTATGCCGTCATCCCCGGCATCCCGAGGACGCCCAGGTACGCCGAAGGGGAGGCGACCATTTCCCCGATGGCGCGAAGCCGATCCCCCGGCGCGCAGAACGCCTCGCGCCAGCCGAAGGCGCTTACGACGAGATCTCCCTCGGCGAATTGGTCGTCTCGGGAAGCCACGACCCGCCCCACGGCACCCCCCGTCATCACTTTCCCCACCTCGTACGGCGGCGCGTACGACTTCTGGTCCGACATGCGCCCCCGCATGTACGGGTCCACGCTGAGGAAGAGATTCTGGACGACGACCTCGCCCGGCCCCGGATCCCCGATCTCGGCCTCGACGATCGAAAAGTCCTCGGGCACCGGCATCCCGACGGGCCGCCGGCGCAGGCGCACTTCCCGGCCGCGGATCATCGGTGGGCTCCATTGGTCATGGCACGGGTTTCGCCGGTCATCTTGTAGCCTCTCTGGTCACGGATCGAGAGCGGCGCGGGGGGCATTCGCTAGTTCCTCGATGAAAAAGGCGAAGAAACGAGCCGCCCGCTCTAGTCCCGGGACGGAAATCGTGCCCAGAACGTCACCGCTGGTGTGGTACATCGGGCCCGAGTGGATCGCCTGCACACGAGGGACCCCAAGGGGGGCGTACCCGCCCAGGTCCCCCGGCACGCCGGAGCCGAAGGTGGGCCGGAGGTTGAAGCCGGTCCGCTCCATGCCGCGGAGGGCGGTGTCGGCGATGAAGGGCGCCTCGTTGCTGATCCCGAATCCCATCGGCTGCTCGGTCGCTTCGACGCGCCAGTCGCCGGGGCGAATCTCGAGTTGCGAGACATGCTCGAGATTGAGCGCGAGGACCGCACGTTCACCGATTTCGGGATTCATCCGCACGAAGTTCGAAGGTCCGTTTAGCCCGCTTCCGTGATGCCCCGCGCTCGCGACGAAGATGAGGGTCCGGGGCGGCCGCGCATCCTGCGAAGCGAAGTGGCGCGCCAGCGCGAGGAGAACCGCGAGACCGTCTCCATTGTCCCCCGCGCCGTCGAACCAGCCGTCCGCGTGCGCGTTCACGATCACGACCTCGTCGCTTTCGCCTTCGAGGATGCCGACCGCGTTCTCGGCGGTCAGCCCCTCGAGCGTCTGCGCGCTGAGGGAGAGCGTCGCGGCGATCCCGGGCTCGATCCCTCGCCGCGCCGCTTCCTCGATCGCGGCGATCAGGAACGCGCCATCGGCGGTGCCCAGGTTGAAGCAGGGGCCGCCGCAGTTGCCGAAGTCCCGCACATGCATGTTCCCCGTCTGCTCGACCACGTTGAGCACGGCGACGGCGCCCGCCTCGAAAAGGGCGCGGGCCCGCTCGACGGTGCCGCCACGCTCCGAATACACCCCCCCCGCCGGCCGGACCGACTGCACTGCGATTCTCCCCCGAAGGACATCGCCGGACAGTATCACGGCTTCCGTGATCGCCCCGGCGAAGACGAGGGGCGCGGAAATAGCCCCATCCGGGATTTCGGATCCGCCGGTCGGGAATGCCGACTCGAGGACGAGGTCGACCGTTCCATCCCCGAAACGCCCATCCCCCGAAAGGCTCACCTCCCACTCGCGGGGCCACCACATTCCGGCGCTCGCCTCGAAGGTCTGGACCTGGACGTCGCGGAGTCCAGCTGCCCGAAACTGCTCGGCCACCCATTCCATCGTGTCCGTGAGGGAAGGGAACCCCGCAATCCGCCCCCAGAGGCGATTCCCGACCGCGCGGCTCGCGCGGGAAAATCCGGTGATTGTCTCGACATCGGCGACGATGCGCACTCCCGCGAGCTCCGGTCGAGCCTCTTCTGCGGCGGGGACGAGGGGCGCGGGAAGCGGAAGATCGGCCGGAATCGCGACGACGGGGACGTGCGGGTTTCCGAGCCCCGAAGGAAGGGACAATCCGAACCACGGAGCCCCGCCGCCCGGTCCCTGAGCTGTCAGGGGCACCGCGCCGATCGCACCAATGAAGGTCACGAGAAGGGTGGTCCGCGTGGAGAGGGTGATGTGGCTTCTCATGGCGGTCCTCGGAGCGGGTGGATCCAGGCCGAGCTGCGGAGGGATCGGACGCCGGGAAGGGCGACCCCTGGCTCGGCGTCCCTCGCGGTACAAGGTTGGAGGACGTTCGGCCCGGCGCAATCGAGGGATCGGGGACCCGGCTCGTGGCCCAAAGGCGGGAGGTGGAAGCGGATGGCGCGACTTCTCGACGGAGTCCGGGTCCTGGACTTCGGGCGGTACATCGCGGGTCCCTGGTGCGCGGCACTCCTCGGGGACCTGGGGGCGGAGGTGATCCGGATCGAAAAACGGAGGGGAGGCGAGGACCGCTATCTCGTGCCCGTGTCCTCGGAAGGTGAAGGGGCATTGTTCCTCCAGGTGGGAAGAAACAAGCTCGGGATGACGCTCGACCCCGTGACGGAGGAAGGCCGGGAGATCGTGCGGCGCCTCGTTGCGACGGCGGACGTGGTTGTCGTCAATCTTCCCCCGTCCGGGCTCCGCGCGATGGGGCTGGACTACGAGTCGGTCCGCGGGATTCGCCCCGACGTCATCCTGACGACGGTCACAGCGTTCGGGACCGGCGGCCCGGCGAGCGACCGGGTCGGTTTCGACGGGGTCGCGCAGGCGCAGTCGGGCGCCATGCACCTGAGCGGCCCCCCGGACCGGCCGATGAAGGCGGCGGTCCCCTTCGCGGATTTCGGGACCGCCACGCTCGCCGCCTTCGGGACCGTGGCCGCGCTCTGGCATCGCGAGCGGACGGGAGAGGGGCAACATGTGGACGCATCCCTCCTCGCGACCGCGCTCAGCTACACGAACGCGAGCTTGATCGAGCAGGCCGTGAAAGAGACCGACCGGGTCGGGAGCGAAAACAGGGGACAAAACGCAGGTCCGTCGGATACCTTCGCGACCCAGGACGGATGGATCCTCGTCCAGTGCGTCGGGGACCCGCTCTTCCAGCGCTGGTGCGGGCTCATCGGGGAGGAAAGCTGGTCTCGGGACCCGCGGTTCCGCGACGACCAGGCGCGGGGCGACAATGGGGAGCTGCTTAGCGCGCGCATGGCGGTGTGGTGCGCCGAGCGGACGACCGAAGCGGCACTCGCTGAGCTCGACCGGGCTCGCGTGCCCGCAGCCCGCGTCCTCGCTCCCAAAGAGACGCTGGAAGACGAACACATCCAGGCGATGCGGTTCTTCCGGGATATTCCCTATCCCGGGATGCAGCGCCCGGCACCGGTATCCGAAACCCCCGTTCGCTTTTCGACCATGGAGGCAGGCGTGCGCGTGCGAGCACCGAGCCTCGGCGAGCACACGGACCGAATCCTCGTCGGGCTGGGGTACGGGGAGGAAGAGATCCGGGCCTTCCGCTCGAAAGGCGTGATATGAGGGGGGAGCCGGGGCTCACCGGGGCGGATGTCCTCGTCCGGACCCTGGTCGCCGCCGGAGTCGAAGTCTGCTTCACGAATCCCGGCACCTCGGAGATGCACGTCGTCGCGGCGCTCGATCGGGAGCTCCGGCTCCGCGCCGTCCTCGGGCTCTTCGAGGGTGTCGTCACCGGCGCGGCGGACGGGTACGCCCGCATCGCCGGGAAACCCGCATGCACTCTCCTTCACCTCGGCCCCGGCCTCGCGAACGGGATCGCGAATCTCCACAACGCCCGAAGGGCGCGCGTTCCCCTCGTGAACGTGGTCGGGGATCATGCGGTCGGGCATAGACTCCTCGACCCGCCGCTCAACTCCGACATCGAGGGTCTCGCGGGGGCGGTTTCGGGGTGGGTACACCTCTCGAAGAGTTCTTCGACCGTGGGTGCCGACGCGGCCAGAGCGGTGGCGGCGAGTTACGGTCCTCCCGGACAGATCGCGACCCTGATTCTTCCCGCGGACGCGGCATGGAACCGCGCGGAGGGCGTCGGGGAAGCGATGGCTCCTCTCCGCCCCTCGATCCCGGAGTCGCGGGCGGTGGACATGATCGCCGAGCTGCTTCGTGGCGCGGGGGACGGCGCCACCCTCCTCATGAATGGCGACGCACTGTCGGAACGCGGGCTCGAATTGGCCGGACGAGTGCATGCCGCGACAGGGGCACGCCTCTTCGCGGACACCTTCGTCACGAAGATGGCCCGCGGGGGGGGGCGCGTGGCGGTGCCCAAGCTCCCCTATTACGGCGAAGATGTGCTTCGGCACCTCGCCGGCACGAGGCACCTCATCCTCGTGGGCACGAAAGCGCCCGTTTCTTTCTTCGCCTATCCCGGTGAGCCAGGCGCCCTGACACCGGAGGGGTGCTCGGTCCACGTCCTCGCCCGGCCGGATCAGCACCTGGTCGGCGCTCTTTCGGCCCTCGCCGAGGCCCTGGGCGCCTCGAGAGCCGACCCCGGAGCTGCGGCGCGCGAGGCCGTGCCTCTCCCCACCGGCGCACTGACACCCGATAGTCTGGGCCAGGCGCTCGCGGCGCTCCTCCCCGAGAATGCGATCGTGATGAACGAAGGGGCGACCGCGGCGCGCAGGATTCCCGGTTGGACCACGAATGCCGCACCGCACGATTGGATGGATCTGACGGGGGGAGCGATCGGGATGGGGCTTCCCGCCGCGGCGGGCGCCGCTATCGCCGCCCCGGATCGAAGGGTCGTCTCCCTCCAGGCTGACGGGAGCGGCATGTATACGGTCCAGGCGCTCTGGACTCAGGCCCGCGAAGGACTCGACGTGACGACGATCGTTCTCGCGAACCGCAAGTACGCGATCCTCGAGGGGGAGTACCGGCGCACGGGAGCCGGCGAGCCCTCTCCGAAGGGTCGAGCCCTCTTCGAGCTTACCCGCCCGGAGCTCGACTGGGTCTCGCTTGCCCGGGGAATGGGTGTCCCGGGGACCCGCGTCGGAACTGCCGATGCCCTCGCGGAGGCCATCCGAAAGTCGTTCTCCGAACAGGGTCCTTTCGTCATCGAGGCCCTTCTCTAGCATTCGGTCCGGCGCCGGATTCACCGCGCTGTAGAGTGCCTGCGGCGGCGGCGTAGCGCACGCGCCACACCCGAAGTGTTGGGATTCGGCAACAATTTCCGGGAATCCCCGGGATCCCTCCGCGGGACCACTCTCGTTATACCAGCATAAGTAACTGTTATGCATCGCCTTACCTACATATCGTTTCCGGCAAACCGCCCGGCATACGGATTGCGGTACCCCGGTTCGAGGAGATTTCCGTGTGGTGGGCCGACTTCGATTGGATGGTCGTGTCAGAGCCCTGGGTCGCTTTCCAAGGAGGGTGTGGAGATGAGGTTGACGCGGAGGGGATTCCTGGTGGCGATCGGCTGCGCCGTGACCTCGATCGTGCCGCGGGCAGGCGGGGCGGTCACCGCCATGGACCCAGGGGACGATGAGGAGATTTTCGCCTGTTACGTCCCCGCGAGCGGTACGGTCTATCGCATCAAGGAGCCTGGACTCCCCGATGCCTGTTTTTCGCCAGAGCACATTCAGTTCAGCTGGAAGGTCTCGGGCGAAGGTACGACTGGGCCACAGGGACCGGCGGGTCCTCAGGGCGATCCGGGTGCGACGGGAGCACAAGGCGAACCCGGCCCGACCGGTGCGCAGGGTCCGGAGGGATTCCAGGGGGAGCAGGGCCCTACCGGACCGCAGGGAGACACGGGTCTCCAGGGCCCCGAAGGACCGGCGGGTCCACAGGGCGATCCGGGTGCGACGGGAGCACAAGGCGAACCCGGCCCGACCGGTGCGC
>JBBEBG010000017.1:0-29196 GCA_040882465.1 Gemmatimonadota bacterium | reverse complement strand
AAGGACCGGCGGGTCCACAGGGCGATCCGGGTGCGACGGGAGCACAAGGCGAACCAGGCCCGACCGGTGCGCAGGGTCCGGAGGGATCCCAGGGGGAGCAGGGCCCTACCGGACCGCCGGGAGACACGGGTCTCCAGGGCCCCGAAGGACCGGCGGGTCCACAGGGACCGCAGGGTGATCCGGGCGGTCCTCCGGGACCCGCGGGTCCAGAGGGCCCTACCGGACCGCAGGGGCCTCCCGGACCGACTTCGGTCTCAATCGTGAGCGCCGAAACCGAAGCGACCAGCCTCCTCAACGGAGACCAGTACACCGTCACGGCCACCTGTAGCTCCGGAGTCCTGGTCGGAGGAGGGTCGCGCCTCGTCTTCGGACAGGTCAATGACTTTGGGAGGGCACTGGTCGCGGAGTCTTATCCCTCCAGTACGACCGCCTGGACAGTCGTTGCAGGGATTTCGGCTGGAAGCTGGGGCACGGGTGCCACCCTGACCGTTCAAGCGCATGCGGTCTGCGCTCCATGACGTGGGAGGCCCGGCGCCGAGTGGCTCCCTTTTCGGCCGCCCCCTTTCAGCCACGGGCCGTCGTCCCGGCGTTCCCGGACCGCAACATGGTGCTCGTGAGGCATTCCGAACCGTGAAGGAGATCAGAATGGAACGATTTGGAAACGTGGAGAGAGGGTGCAAAACCAGGGGTCAACGCCCCCGGACCCTGAAAGCATCTGCGCTCCTCCTACTGGGACTGATTCTCACAGCCTGCGATGGAAGCCCCCTCTCTCCGGAGCAGCAGCCCGATCCACAACTGTGTCAACGACTGGCGCAGGTCGTGGCCGGAGTTCCAGCCGAAGTTCCCATTCCGGCAGCCCTTCGTTCAGCGTTGATGCACGCGGCCGGCCCGATGGCATCGGGGCTCCCGGAGGGCGCGGCGACCTCCGCGCTCGTAAGCGCGACAACCGAGCTCGGAATGGGACTCGACGCTCTCTCCGGGGACTCGGAGTGCGGTGCTCTGATTTCCGCGGATGCGGCGCTGGAGAGGATTCCGGACGACCCGGCCAGCCTCCCGGATCGCACCGGAATTCGGCTGGTGCTCGACGTTGCGGCGCTGGCGCTCGTTCAGTGGGGAGTGCGATAGAAGATCCCACCAAGTGCACGATTCGCTGCGACTCCGCCGGGGGCCCGTATAGGGATCAGGCGCCTACGCCCGCCCTTCCGATCCGAGCCCGGTCGTGAGAACGATTTTCCCAACCACCTCCCGCGCGAGCAGCGCGTTCAGCGCGTCCGCGGCCCGTTCCAGCGGATAGGTCGCCGACACACGCGGATGGATCATCCCCTCCACATAGAGCCGAAAGAGCTCTCGAAAGTTCTTCGCGCTCGTTTCCGCCTCTCGCTCACGAAAGGCTCCCCAGAATACGCCGACGACCTGGCATCCTTTCAGTAGCACCAGATTGACGGGAAGCTGTGGGATCCGACCGGAAGCGAAACCCACGACGAGGAGCCGTCCCTTCCAGTTGATGCAACGGATCGCCTGATCGAAGGCATCTCCGCCAACCGCGTCGTAGATGACGTCCGCTCCCTGGCCACCCGTCAGTTCCTTCACCTGGTCCTTGAGGTTGCCATCGTCATAAGAGATGACTTCGTCCGCTCCGAGTTCCTTCGCCGCCCGGAGCTTCACGAGGCTTCCCCCGGCCGCGATGACACGCGCTCCGAGGACCTTCCCGAGCTCCACCGCCGCGAGCCCGACTCCGCCCGAAGCCCCGATCACTAGAAGTGTCTCGCCTGAGCGGAGCTCGCCCCTCTGCACGAGCGCGTGATAGGAAGTGCCGTACGCCATGGCGAAGGCCGCTCCTGTCGCATCGTCCATCTCGTCCGGCATAGCGAGCACTCGCTTGGCATCCGTCACCACCTCTTCCGCGAATCCTCCCCACCCCGTGACCGCGAGAACTCGATGTCCAACGCTCATCCCCTCGACGCCGGCACCCACTTCCAGGACTTCGCCGGAAATCTCGCTTCCCGGCGAAAAGGGAAGATCGGGCTTGAACTGGTATTTCCCCTGGATGATGAGCGTGTCGGGAAAGTTCACTCCGCAAGCACGCACGCCGATGCGGACTTCTCCCTTTCCTGGACTTGGGCTCTCGACCTCCTCGAGCACGAGGCGCTCCGGCGGACCATGCTCCTTGCATAAAATCGCGCGCATCTTTCGGGCCCTCTTGAGCGGAGTGCAAAGCCAGACCAGGCGACGCGAACTCACAACGCGAACACTCGCAGAGTACCGAGCTTCCCGGCCGCGATCAACGCCTGGATCGGCGCCGATTTCCTTCAATCTTCATGCGCTTGAGCGTTGGCTTGCGAGCACGGAGAGGGGTATGTTAACTATCCCCGGTTGACCCGGTTTTTCCTCGGTCTCCGGCCTTTCTCTCGACGGATGGACCCATGAGCACCTCGACTACCCAGTCCCCCGCGCCCACGGCTTCACCCCCGGCCAAACGGGACGTCTCGGAGCGCGAGGCGCGGAACGTCGCCGAGGCCGCCCGCGAAACCGAATGGACCAAGCCGAGCTTCGTCCGCGAGCTCTTTCTCGGACGGCTTCGGATGGACCTCATCGATCCCATCCCGGAACCGGCGCATCCCGACGGCGAACGAGGAGAGAAGTTTCTCCGCGACCTCGAGGCGTATCTGAAGACCGTGGACGCCGGAGTCCTCGACGCGGAGAAGGGGATCCCGCAGGAGATCCGCGACGGGCTAGCCAAGCTCGGCGCCTTCGGGATCAAGATTTCGCAGGAGTACGGCGGCCTCGGGCTCTCGCAGCGAACTTACTCGCGGGCGATCGCCCTCACGGGATCGCACTCCTCGACGATCAGCAGCCTTCTCTCCGCGCACCAGTCCATCGGTGTGCCGCAGCCCCTCAAGATCTTCGGGACGCCGGAGCAGAAGAAGAAGTATCTCCCACGCTGCGCGAAGGGTGCGATCTCGGGTTTCGCGCTGACGGAAGTGGACGTCGGGAGCGACCCCGCCCGCATGACCTGTGAGGCGACGCCGACGGAAGACGGCGAGGCCTTCATCCTGAACGGCAACAAGCTCTGGTGCACGAACGGAACCGTCGCCGAGCTCCTCGTGGTCATGGCGCGGACCCCAGGGGGCGAAGGAAAGAAGGCCGGGATCACGGCCTTCATCGTCGAGATGGCGTGGGAGGGCATTTCGGTCACCCACCGCTGCACTTTCATGGGATTGCCGGGAATCGAAAACGCGGTTCTCAAGTTCGAAAACGTCCGCATTCCGAAGGAGAATGTAATCCTCGCGGAGGGCCGGGGTCTCAAGCTCGCCCTCGTGACGCTCAACACGGGGCGCCTGTCTATTCCCTGGAACTGCGCGGCGGCCGGAAAGTGGTGCGTGCAAGTCTCGAGGGAATGGTCGTCCGTGCGTCGCCAGTGGGGCCAGAACATCGGGAAACACGAGGCTGTCGCCCACATGATCGCGGGGATGACCGCGGACACCTTCGCCATGCAGTCGGTCGCGGAACTCGGCGTCGCCCTCGCGGACTCCGGAAACTACGATATCCGCCTCGAGGCAGCGCTCGCGAAGCTCTACAACTCGGAAGTCGGTTGGCGCGTCGTGGACGATACGATGCAGATCCGGGGTGGAAGGGGTTACGAGACCGCTGAGTCGCTCGCGGCGCGGGGCGAGGCTCCGATCGCGGTCGAGCGGGCGCTCCGTTCGATGCGCATCAACCGGATCTTCGAGGGGTCGTCGGAGATCATGCGTCTCTTCATCGCGCGCGAAGCCGTCGATCCGCACCTTCAGAAGGCGGGAGCCGTCGCGGATCCGGACGCGAAGCTCGGGGCCAAGATCAAGGACTCGATCGGCCTCGGCTTCTACATGGCACGCTGGCTCGGAGGCACGCTCTTCGGGCGCGGTCGGATGGCCTATTCGAGATACGGCGCCCTCGCGGGGCACGTGGCTTATGCCGGCAAGGCGTCCCGCCGCCTCGCCCGAACCATCGCTCGCGCGATGGTTCGCTTCGGGCCGAAGCTGGAGCGCCGGCAGGCCGTGCTCTTCCGCCTCGTAGACGTCGGGGCCGAGATCTTCGCCATGTGCGCGACCGTCGCCTACGCCTCGCAAAAGCTCCGTGAAAATCCGTCCGACCGGTCGCCCGAGAAACTGGCGGACCTCGTATGCCGCCGGGCCCGCCGGCGGATCGAAGAACTCTTCGACCGGGTCTTCTCCCCGGTGGACCAGCCGGCGTACAAGCTCGCGCAGGAGGTCCTGGCCGGAGAGTATCGCTGGCTCGAGAAGGGAATCCTGCCGCCGCCCGCGCCCGAAGGAGTCGAGCGGTAGCCATGGCGGAGGGACGGCGGATTCGAACGGTCGGCGTCGTCGGCGCCGGCTCGATGGGGCGCGGAATTGCGGGGCTCGCCGCCTCGGCGGGCATCCCGGTCGCTCTGCTCGACATCCCTGGCGAAGGCGACCGGGACGGTCCGGCCCGGAAGGGGCTGGAGGCCGCGCTCAAGGCGTCTCCTCCCGCTTTCCTCGACCCGACCATGGCCTCCCTCGTCGAGATCGGGAACTCGGAGGACGATCTCGGGCGCCTCGCCTCGTGCGACTGGGTGATCGAGGCGATTCCAGAGCGGCCGGCGCCGAAGCAGGAGCTCTACGCGAAGCTGGAGGGGGTCGTGGGCCCCGACACCGTAGTGACGACGAACACTTCGGGGATCCCGATGACCGTCCTCACGCGAGGGCGGAGCGAGTCCTTCCGCCGCAATTTCTTCGGCACCCACTTCTTCAATCCTCCCCGCGTCATGCACCTCCTCGAGGTGATCGCGGGACCGGACACCGATCCGGAGGTCATCTCCCGAATCTCGGATTTCGCGGACCGGATCCTCGGAAAGGGCATCGTCCGGGCGAAGGACGTCCCCGGATTCATCGCGAACCGGCTGGGCGTGTTCGGTCTGGTCCACGCGATCCGCCTGACCGAAGAACACGGGCTCGCGATCGGCGAAGTGGACGATCTGACCGGCTCACTCCTGGGGCGTGCCCCCTCCGCCGTGTTCCGCACCTCGGACATCGTCGGCCTCGACGTCCTCGCGGACACGACGCAGGGGATCGGCGCGGCGACCGGCGAGGACCTCGGCCTTCCCGCCTGGGTGCGGCGGCTCATCGACAGCGGACGGCTCGGCGCGAAATCGGGGGCGGGCTTCTACAAGAAGGAGGGGAAAGAGATCCTCGAGCTGGACTGGAGGACGGAGGACTACCGGCCGAGGAGTTCGCTCCAGCTCAAGAACCTCGAAACGATCTCGAAACTTCCGCTCGACGAGCGGATCCGGGCGCTCCTCGCCCTCCGGGGAAAAAATGGCGCCTTTCTCAAGGCCCTCTTGGCCGGGACGCTCCAGTACACCTTTGAGAAAGCGCCCGGCCTCGCCTACGACCTTCCCTCGGTGGACCGCGCGATGGAGTGGGGCTTCGGGTGGGAGGTGGGGCCCTTCGGACTCGTGGACATGATCGGCGTCGGAAAGGTGAGGCGCCTCCTCGCGAAGGAAGGATTGAGCGAGCCCTCGCTCCTGGCTTCCGCCAAGAGGGCGATCTACAAAGAAGGGCGGAAGGGCATGCGAAAGGTACTCACCGCGGACGGGAAGTACGCGAAGGAAGATCTCGCTTCGGAAAAGATCTCCGCCGCCGCGCTCCGCAGGATGGAAAGGATCCTGGAGCAAAACGAGACCGCCGCGCTCCTCGACATGGACGACGGAGTGGCCCTCCTCCAGTTCCGCTCGAAGATGGGCACCCTCGGCGACGGCCCCGTGCGGGCCCTCCTCTCGGCGACCGAGCGCCTCGGCGCGGAGGGATGGAAGGGGCTCGTCATCGGACACGACGATCCGCGCGCCTTTTCCGCCGGCGCGAACCTCGTCGAGATGCTTCAGGCCGCCCAGGAAGGGCGTTGGGAGGCGATGGAAGCCCGGATCCGGACCTTCCAGGGGATGATCATGGGGTTGCGCAGGGCTCCCTTCCCGGTGGTCGCGGCCCCCTTCGGCCTCACCCTGGCGGGAGGCGCGGAGTTGGTCCTGCACGCCGACCACGTCCAGGCGCACGCGGAGCTCCAGATGGGGCTCGTCGAAGCCGGAGTAGGGCTCCTTCCAGCCGGGGGCGGGACGAAGGAGCTACTCTTCCGCTTCACCCAGGAAATCGGGCGGTTCTCCGAAACGGATGCGATCAAGGGGGTTCGCCATGCCTTCCGTCTCATCGCGACCGCCGAGGTGAGCGGAAGCGCCCTCCTCGCGCGCACCCTCGGATGGCTGCGCGACCGGGATGGCATCACGGCCAACCGGGATCGGCTCCTCGCGGACGCGAAGGCGCGCGTCCTCCTGCTCGCCCGCGACTACCTGCCTCCCCCCGGACAGCGCGTGACCGCACTCGGCGCCCGGGGCTTCGGGGATCTCCTCGTTTCGATCCAGGCGCAACGCGAGGCGAAGCGCGCGTCGGAACACGACGCCCTCGTCGGGCGGGAGATCGCCTACGTCCTCTGTGGAGGTGACGGCGCGCCGAGGACCGTGACCGAGACCGACATCATGGATCTGGAGCGGGAGGGCTTCCTTCGCCTCCTCGGCACGGAGAAGACCCAGGAACGCATCGCCTTTACCCTGAAGACCGGGAAGCCCCTGCGGAACTGACGCCAACGGGACTGCGCCCGAAGGACACGCGCACCCCAAAGGGGGAGGGATGAAAGAAGCACTGATCGTGAGCGCGGTCCGAAGCGCCGTGGGCCGCGGCAAGGAAGACGGAGGGATCGCCGGCGTCCACCCGATCGACCTCTCCGCGGCGGTCATCCGCGAAGCGGTGCGTCGCGCCGGGATCCCGCGCGAGGAGGAGGCGCGGATCGACGACGTGATCTGGGGGTGCGCAAATCCGGAGGGCCCGCAGGGGGTCAACGTCGCGCGCCTCGCGCTGCTCCGCGCGGGTCTCCCGGTGGACGTCTCCGGGGTGACCGTGAACCGCTTCTGCTCTTCGGGGCTCCAGACGGTGGCGATGGCGAGCCAGGCGATCATGACGGGGATGGCGGAGGTCGTCATCGCCGGCGGGGTCGAAATGATGAGCCGCACGCCCCCGGGAGGCTACCGCGCCGAGCTCCATCCGGAGATGGTGGGGTCCTACATCGGGATGGGCTTCACCGCCGAGCGCGTGGCCGAGAAGTGGAACGTCTCGCGCGCCGACCAGGACGCGTGGGCGCTTCGCAGCCACCAGCGCGCCGTGGCCGCCTGGGAAAATGGGACCTTTTCCGACCAGATCGTTCCGATTCCCATCCAGAACGAGCATTGGGAAGGAACGGAGAAAGTCGTCGAGGAGAAGCAGTTCTGCCGCGATGAGCTGATGCGGGCGGACACCTCGCTCGAACGCCTCGCCAAGCTCCGCCCCGCCTTCAAGGTGGACGGCACGGTCACGGCCGGGAACGCCTCCCCCTTTTCCGACGGCGCCGCCGCGGTCGTGATCATGAGCCGGGAGCGCGCCGAGGCAGTGGGCGCGAAACCCCTCGCTCGCCTCGTCACCTTCGCGACCGCTGGAGTTCCCCCCGAGATCATGGGCATCGGCCCGATCAAGGCGGTCCCGAAGGTCCTCGCCCGCGCGGGGATCACCCTGGACGACGTGGACATGATCGAACTGAACGAGGCCTTCTCCGCGCAGGTCCTCCCGGTCATGCGTGATCTCGGGTTCCCCGAGGAGCGCACCAACGTGAACGGCGGCGCGATCGCCCTCGGGCATCCGCTCGGCGCGACCGGAGCCAAGCTCACCACGCAGATCGTTCACGCCCTGGGGAAGCGAGGAGGCGGAACCGGGCTCGTCACGATGTGCGTCGGCGGCGGGATGGGCGCGGCGGGGATCTTCGAGGTCTTCGGGAGCAACTGAGGCGAGCGGATGCTGAGCCTCGCCATGGTTCTGGATGACCCGGGTCGGAAGTACCCGGACCGCGAGGCGATCGTCTCGGGACCGACGCGTCTCACCTACGGCCAGCTCAACGCCATGGCGTGCCAGGTCGCGAATGGGCTCCGCGCTCGCGGAATCGAGCCCGGCGACCGGGTGGCACTCTCCTGCCCCAACATCGCCTACTTTCCGATCGCCTATTACGGGATCCTCAAGGCGGGGGCCGTCGTCGTCCCGCTGAACGTCCTCCTGAAAGGCGGCGAGATCGCCTATCACCTCCAGGACTCGGGGGCGAAGGCGTATCTCTGCTTCGAGGGCTCCCCGGAGCTGCCCATGGCGCAGATGGGCCACCAGGGCGCGAGCCAGGCGTCCGATTGCCGGGACTTCGTCGTTCTGACGCGGGAGATGGGCGCGGCTTCGCCGATCCAAGGCGCGATGTCCTTCGGCGAGCTGACCATGGGGCAGGCCTCCACCTTTTCGACGACGGACCGCGCCCCCGACGACACGGCCGTCGTCCTCTATACGTCGGGGACGACCGGACGCGCGAAAGGCGCGGAGCTCACGAACAGCAACATGCTGACCAATGCCTTCGTGTCGCGGATGATGTCGTCGAAGGCGGTGGATCAGCGGAAGAGGCAGACGATCCTCATCACCCTCCCCCTCTTCCACTCGTACGGCCAGACGGTCCAGATGAACGCGAACATCCTGGCCGGTGACCGTCTCGTCCTGGTACCGCGCTTCGACGCAAAGTCCGTTCTGGACCTCATGCAGAGGGAAAAGGTCACGCTTTTCGCGGGGGTCCCGACGATGTATTGGGGACTCCTGAACTGCGCCCGGGAGCACGAGATCGACACGAAGCCGATCGCCGAAAACCTGGTCCTTTGCAACTCCGGCGGCGCCGCGATGCCGGTGGAGCTCCTGGCCGAGTTCGAAAAGACCTTCGGGGTCTCGATCCTCGAAGGGTACGGACTCTCGGAGACTTCTCCCACCTCGACCTTCAACCAGGCCGACCTCCCGCGGAAGGTCGGCTCGGTCGGCCTCCCGATCTTCGGGACCGAGGTCAAGGTCGTGGATCCCGAGGGAAACGAGCTCCCTCCGAACGAGATGGGGGAGATCGTGATCCGGGGCCACAACGTGATGAAGGGGTACATCGGCCGCCCCGAAGCCACCGCGGAGGCCATTCGCGACGGTTGGTTCCACTCGGGCGATCTCGGCCGGAAGGACGAAAACGGATACATCTTCATCATGGACCGCCTGAAGGACCTGGTCCTCCGCGGGGGGTTCAACGTGTATCCGCGGGAGATCGAGGAGGTCCTGGCCGAACACCCCGCCGTATCCCTCGCCGCGGTCGTCGGAGTGCCGCACGACGAGCTCGGCGAGGAGATCAAGGCGTACATCGTGCGCCGTCCCGGGGCGGAGGTGACCGAGGACGAGATCATCTCCTGGTGCCAGGAGAAAATGGCGGCCTACAAGTATCCGCGCATGGTGGAGTTCAGGGACTCCCTCCCGATGAACGCGACGGGGAAGATCCTGAAGCGGGAGCTGAGGAGCGAGGAGCGGAGCCGGGCCGGGTGAGGGGGGTGCGCCCGTGACCGGACGCCTCCGCGTGCTGACGACCCGGGAGGAGATCCGGCCCGAGCGGCTGGCCGGCTCCACCGCCGTGGTCATCGACGTATTCATGGCGACGACGACCCTCCTCACGATTCTGGAGAACGGGGCACGGAGCGTCCGTCCGGTGGCGACCCTCACCGAAGCCGAGGCGCAGAGCGAGCTGCTCGATCCGAGCATGCGCCTGCGCGGCGGCGAGCAGGGCGCCCAGTTCGTTCAGGGATTCGATCTCGGTCCCTTCCCCGACGAATACCCCCCCGAAAAGGTCGCCGGCCGGGACGTCATCTTCCTCAGCACCAATGGCACGGTGGCCATCGCCGCGGTGGCGGGAGCCGAACGCGTCCTCCTGGCAAGCCTCCGGAACGCGCCGGCCGTGGCGCGGCTCCTCCAGGACGAGTCACCCGACTCCATTCACATCGTCTGCGCGGGGTCCATGGGTCGCCTCGCGCTGGAGGACCTGGCCGGGGCGGCCGCCATCCTCTCGCGGATGGAGCTTTCCCGCTGGACCCTCAACGACGGGGCCTGGCTCGCGCGGGAGCTGGGCGAGAGTTACCGCGACCGGATCCCCGAGCTGGTGCGGGTCGGGCGGGCGGGTCGGTGGTTCCAGCGAAACGATCGCGAAGACGCCTTCCGCTTCGTCGTGGACGTGGGCGCGAGCGACCTGATCGGTGAGATCAGGGACGGAAGGCTCGCCCGGATCCCGAGCCGGGTGATCGCGGGGGGGGCGCGGTGACCGAGGCGGGGGCGCGCACGATCCCGGTGCGGGAGGGGGAAGACTTCGTTCCCGAGATCGTCCTCGGGTTCCTGAGGACGGCCATTCCCGACCTTCCGCCTGGGGCGCTCCGCATTCGCCAGTTCCCGACGGGCGCCTCGAATCTCACCTATCTCCTCGAGGTGGGGGGATGGCGGGGTGTCCTCCGCCGTCCCCCCCTGGGCCCCGTGCCGCCCAAGGCGCACGACATGGTGCGGGAGGCCCGTTTCCTCGAGCGGCTCCATCCGGTCTTTTCCCTCGCTCCACGTCCCTTTGCGGTCTGTGAGGATCCGTCCATCCTCGGTGCGCCCTTCCATGTGATGGAGTACCGGGAGGGTGCCGTCATCGCCTTCGGCTTCCCCGACGGCATCGAGCCGTCGTCCGCGCTTTCCCGCCGCGTCGGAGAGACGGTCGTCCGGACCCTCGCGGAGCTGCACGACGTGAACATCGAGGAGGCAGGGCTTTCGGACCTGGGGCATCCCGAAGGGTTCCTCGAGCGGCAGACGCACGGATGGATCGGACGGTACGAAGGGGCCAAGACGGAGGAGATTCCGGAGGTCGGGCCGCTCACCGCCTGGCTCGCGAGGCGGGTCCCGGAGAGCCCGCCGCCCTCGATCATCCACAACGACTACCATCTGAAGAATCTCCTCTTCGACGCCGGGAATCCTTCGCGGATCGTCGCGGTCCTCGACTGGGAGATGGCCACGATCGGAGATCCTCTCATGGACCTCGCGATCTCACTCTCATACTGGCTCGAGCCCGGCGATCCTCCCGCGCTTTCCGAGTTCCTCTCGACGATCACGCGGGAACCCGGATTTCCCGGACGCCGGGACTTCGCGGAGCTCTACGCGAGGGAGAGCGGGCGCGACCTCGGAGAAATGGCGTGGTATCTCCCTTTCGCCTACTTCAAGCTTGCGGTCATCCTCCAGCAGATCTACGCTCGGTGGGTTCGCGGCCAAACGCGGGATCCCCGCTTCGAAGGAATGGGAAGGACGGTTCGCGCGATCGTCGAGCATTCATGGTCTCTCGCCAGGTCCGGCGGGGGTCTCTGACCGCGGGGGCTCAGCCTCCGCTTCACGACGGAGTGAAACGAACGAAATGAGCAGACTCGAGGGGCGGGTGGCGTTGATCACCGGGGCGAGCCGGGGGATCGGGAGGGGGACGGCGGAGCGGTTCGCGGCGGAGGGCGCGAAGGTCTGCCTGATGGACATTGACGGATCGGAAGTGGCCGCGGCCGCGGAGGCGCTCGCCGCGAAGGGGTTCGACGCGATAGGGGTGCAAGGCGACGTGACGAGCCCGAAAGACGCGCAGCGGGTCGTCGAGGAGACGGTCGTCCGCTTCGGCCGCCTCGACATCCTGGTGAACAACGCCGGGATCATCCGCGACAACCTCTTCTTCAAGATGACCGCCGAGGACTGGGACTCCGTGATGAAGGTCCACCTCTACGGGGCCTTTCACATGAGCCACGCCGCGCAGAAGCACATGGTGGAGCAGAAATACGGCCGCATCGTGAACCTCTCCTCCACCTCCGCTCTCGGAAATCGTGGGCAGGCCAACTATGCCGCGGTGAAGTCCGGGCTTCAGGGCTTCACCAAGACGCTCGCGATCGAGCTCGGCCCATACGGGGTCACGGCGAACGCCGTAGCTCCCGGCTTCGTGGTCACCGAGATGACGAAGGCGACCGCCGAGCGCATCGGTGTCCCCTTCGAACAGTTCATGGAAGCCCGTGCGAAGGAGACGCCGGTCCGGCGCGTCGGTTATCCCGAAGACATCGCGGCCGCCATCCTCTTCTTCGCCTCGGAGGAGGCCGGGTTCGTCACCGGGCAGGTCCTTTACGTGGCGGGAGGCCCGAGAGGATGAGCGTTCTGGACCTGTTTCGCCTCGACGGCCGGACGGCTATCGTGACCGGCGGCGGGCGAGGGCTGGGCGCGTACATGGCCGAGGCGCTCTCCGAGGCTGGAGCCAACCTGGTCCTCTGCTCGCGGAAGAAGGAAGCGTGCGACGAGGTCGCCGCCGAGCTGGAAGGAAGAGGAGGGAAGGCGCTCTCCCTCGGATGCGATGTCTCCTCCGAGGAGGAGGTCGAAGAGGTCGTGGCCGCGGCGGTGGAGCGCTTCGGGGGCGTCGAGATCCTCGTGAACAACAGCGGGATCACCTGGGGCGCGCCGGCGGTCGAGATGCCGGCCGAGAAGGTCGAGCGTGTTCTCGCGGTCAACGTCCTCGGGACTTTCCTGATGGCGCGGGCCGTCGCGAAGCGGCTGATCGAGCGCAGTGAGGGCGGCTCGATCGTGAACATCGCCTCGGTCGCCGCCTTCAAGGGGTCGCGCCCCGGGAGCATCGAGACAGCGGGATATAACGCGAGCAAGGGGGCGGTCGTCTCCCTCACCCGAGCCCTCGCCGGAAGTTGGGGCCAATACGGGATCCGGGTGAATGCAATCGCTCCCGGGTGGTTTCCGACGCGAATGTCCCGCGGCGTCCTCGACGCCAAGGGGGACGAGTTCCTGAAGGGGATTCCCCTGAACCGTTTCGGGGGACCCGACGACATCAAGGGGGTCGCACTCCTCCTCGCCTCGGACGCGGGGGCGTACATCACGGGGGAGACAGTGGTGGTGGACGGCGGGCAGGGGGTGTGGTAGGGCGGACTCCCAGGATCACTTCTCTGGAGGGGATGATGAGAGAACTCCGGCACCTTCTGACGGCCTGCGCCGCGGGGTTGGTCCTGAGTCTCGGGGCGTGCGCCGCCGAGGAAAACGGGGATGTCGTCGCGATCGGCTACAGCGGGCCGCTCAGCGGGGGTGCCGCGCTCTACGGAAGAAACGCCCAGAGCGGCCTGCAGATGGCCGTGGACGAGATCAACGCGGCGGGCGGGATCGAAGTGGACGGACGCCAGGTTCGCATCGAGCTCGTCTCCCTGGACGATCGGTATCTCCCGAACGAGACTGCGACCAATGCCCGCCGGCTCCTTCAGCAGAACCGCACTCCAGTCATCTTCGTCTCGCACGCGGGCGGGATTCTGGCTCTCCAGGGGATGAACACCCGGGACCCGACCTTTCTCCTCATGGCATACTCGAGCGAACCCAGCATCCTCGATGCGGGGAATCCGCTTACGGTCATGATTCCGCCCCGTTACGACGGGTACGCGCCGCCTTTCGTCGAGACGACGATGCGCCGCTTCGGAACTCGCCTCGGACTCCTCCCGACGACGACGACCTATGGCCGGGCCTGGACGGAGGTGGTGTCCGCGGAGTGGCGCCGCCAGGGGGGCGAGGTTCTTCGCGACCACGGGCTCGACTACAACACCACGACCGACTTCACGGCCGCGGTGAGCCGTGCCCTGGCCGACAATCCGGACGTCCTCTTCATCGGGGGTCCGTCCCAACCGACCGCGCTCGTGGTCCGGGCGGCGCGCGAACAGGGATTCCAGGGTGGCTTTCTCATGATGGACCAGCCGAAGATGGAAGAGATGATTGACATCATCTCGATCGAGATGCTCGAAGGGGCGGTCGGGGTCCACCCGCAGGAAACGTATCCCGGGCCGGGCGTCGCGCAGTTCGTGGAGCGGTATTACGAGCGTTTCGGCCCGGATGCCCGGCCCGCGGTGTCGGAGATGGCGCTCAATTACCAGGCACTCCATACGGTCGCCACCGCGATGTCGCTCGCGGGGACGACGACCGGTGCGGCGGCGATCCGGGCACAGATGGACGCGGCCGCTCGGCAGGCTCCGGAGTCCGCGAGGCTCCTCGACTTCTCCGGGGTGGCAGCGAGCGGGTACATCGCGCGCCAGGTCTACGCGGCGCAGGTCGTGGACGGGGAGTTTGTGGCCTTCCCGGTCCCCCCGCCGGCTCCATGATGGCGCGCCCGACGCCGTGAGCCTCTTTCTCCAACAGATCGCGAACGGGATCGCCACCGGGAGCATTTACGGCCTCGTGGCACTCGGGCTCACGCTCGTTTACGGCGTGCTCAAGATTCCGAACTTCGCGCACGGCGCGCTCTACATGGGCGGGGCGTACGTCACCTTCATGATGGTGAGCTCGGTCGGCGCTCCTTACCCTCTCGCGATCGCGACGTCGGTTCTCGCGCTGGCCGCGATCGGCGCGGTCATGGAGCGCGTGATCTTCCGGCCGCTCCAGGGAAGCTCGCCCGTTCACTACATGATCTCCGCGCTGGGCGTCCTCTTCGTCCTCGAGGGCGGGGCGGACATGATCTGGGGTCCGGACTTTCACGCGACTCCCACCCCCCTCGATGGTGTCGTGAGCGTCCTGGGAGTCACGGTCACGCAGCAGCGGGTCCTCGTGATCGTCGCCGCCGTCGCGACGATGGCCGCCCTCTACCTCTTCCTCAAGCGGACCGTCCTCGGGATGTCCATCGAGGCCATGGCGCAGGATCGGGAGGGAGCGCTCTTGGTGGGGATCGACACGAGACGGGTCTCGCTCATGACCGTGGCGATCTCGGCGGGGCTCGCCGCGGTGGCCGGCTCGCTCATCGCGCCGACCGTCCTCGTTTACCCCTACATGGGAACGGTCATCACGCTGAAGGCGTTCGTGATCGTCATTCTCGGGGGGATGGGAAGCGTCCCCGGCGCGATCGTGGGAGCCTTCGTTCTCGCGTTGGCCGAAAACTTCGCCGGGACTTACATCGCCTTCGCCTATTCCGAGCTGATCGCCTTCGCTCTCCTGGTGCTCGTCCTCGCGGTGCGCCCCACGGGGCTCTTCAGGCAGGGCGTATGAGCGCGGTCCGATCCCGCGTTCGGATCGTCGTTCTCGGAGCCCTCCTCCTCGCGGCGATCCTCTTTCCGCTGGTGGTGAACAACCCCTTCCTCGTGAGCGTGATCGTCACGGCCTACGTGACCGCGATCGCGGTCTACGGGATGGACATCATGCTCGGGCGCATGGGCCAGCTCTCCCTCGCGCACGCAGGGTTCTTCGGGATTGGGGGGTATTCGACGGGGATCCTCATGACGACGTACGGGCTCTCCTTCTGGCTCGCGCTTCCCCTGGCGCTGGCGATCACCTGCTCGCTCGGCTTCCTCGTCGGGATGGCGGCGCTTCGCACCCGCCACGACTATTTCGCGATTTTCACGCTCGCGGTGGGCGTGATGATCACGATCGTGATCGAGCGGTGGCAGGGCCTGACGGGGGGGACCGACGGGCTGATCGGGATTCCGCCGCCCACACCGATCGGGCCACTCCGCTTCGAGTCGCTGGTTTCGCAGTATTATCTCGCCCTCTTTTTCCTCATCCTCACGATCTACTTGGTCTGGAGCCTGGTGACCTCGCTCGTGGGGCGCACTCTCTTCGCCGTGCATCATGGGGAGGATCTCGCGCGCGCCGTCGGAATCGATGTGGGCCGGACCCACCGGCTCGCCTTCGTGATCTCCGTCGCCTTCGCCGGGCTCGGAGGAGCGCTCTACGCGGTCTTCCTCGGGTACATCGGGCCCGCGATGGGGAGCGTCCTCATGACCTTCATGATGCTCGTCTATCTCATGCTGGGCGGCGTTGCGTCGCTCGCGGGCCCCCTCGCCGGGACACTCGCGGTCACGGTTCTCCTACAAGGTCTCCACGTCTTCGAGGAGCATCAGATGATGTTTCTCGGGCCGGTCGTGGTTCTCGTGATGATCTTCTTTCCCAGGGGAATCGCGGGGCTCGCGCACCGGGTCGCCCTCAACTGGCGCACGCGCGGGGGCGACCGGGGTCCCTTCATCCGCCCGACCCCGGCCTCGGCCTCCCCCTCCGATCAAGCGGAGCTCCGTTGATGGCGGAAACGCTCCTCCAGGTGGAAGGGCTCGGGAAACACTTCGGCGGCCTCCACGCCGTGGAAGGGGTGGACCTCGTGGTTCCCCCCGGGGAGATCACCGCGATCATCGGGCCGAACGGCGCGGGGAAGACGACCTTTTTCAACCTCGTAAGTGGGTTCCACCTCCCGACCGCCGGGAGGATCTTCTTCGACGGCACCGACGTGACGAAGCTCCCGCCGCACCGGATCGCGCGCCTCGGCGTCGCGCGCACCTTTCAGACGACCCAGCTCTTCGCCGACGCGACGGTCCTCGACAACGTGATCGTGGGGCACCGGCTGCGGACGAGAAGCAACGTCTGGGACGCGATCCTCAGGACACCGCGGCTGCGGAGAGAAGAAGAGGAGAGCCGGGAACGGGCACGGGAGGCCCTCCGCATCGTGGGCGCCCTCGACCTGGAGAACCTTCCAGTGGCGGGGATCTCGCAGGAAGCACGCAAACGCGTCGCCATCGCCCTCGCTCTCGCGACGAACCCCCGCCTCCTCCTCCTGGACGAGCCGGCGGCCGGCATCAACCCGGAGGAGACCTCGGGGATCACCACACTCATCCGCGACCTCGTCGCGCTCGGCATCACGATCTGCCTCGTGGAGCACAAAATGCGGATGGTGATGGAGCTCGCTCACCGCGTGGTCGTTCTCCACCACGGGAAGAAGATCGCCGAGGGGACTCCCGCCGAGATCGGCGACGACCCGCTCGTGATCGAAGCCTACCTCGGCTCGGCGCACCATGCTTGAGCTGGAGGGAGTGAGCGTCCGCTTCGGCACCTTCGAAGCGCTCCGCCGCGTGAGCCTGCGGGTCGGGCCCGGTGAGATCGTCGTCCTCCTCGGCGCCAACGGGGCCGGGAAGAGCACTCTCTTCCGCGCCATTAGCGGGCTCGCGCCGGTCGCCGAGGGGAGCGTCCGTTTCGAAGGCGAAGAGATCGGCGGGCTCCCGCCACACGCGATCGTGAGCCGTGGGATCGCGCAGTCTCCCGAAGGAAAGCACCTCTTCCCCGCGGCATCGGTTCGCAAGAATCTGATCCTCGGCGCCTATGTGCGCCGGAAGGAACGCGACGAAGTCCGCGCTTCCCTCGAGGAGGTGTTCGGCCTCTTTCCCGCGCTCCGCGAAAAGGCCCGCCACGCGGCGGGCACCCTCAGCGGAGGCCAACAGCAGATGCTTTCCATCGGCCGGGCGCTCATGGCAAGGCCCAAGCTCCTTCTCATGGACGAGCCGTCCCTCGGCCTCGCGCCCCTGGTCGTCGAGGAAGTGTTCGCCGCGATCCGTCGCATCAACTCGGGCGGCACCATGGTCCTCCTGGCGGAGCAAAACGCGCACGCCGCGCTCCAGGTGGCCGCAAGGGGGTATGTGGTCGAAAGCGGATCCGTGGCGATCGAAGGAACCAGTCACGAACTTCTGGGCAACCGCGAGGTGCGGCGGGCCTACATCGGGATCTGAGGGAAATGACGGTCGAGCGGGGGTCGCCGGGAGGAACGGCGGTCGGGAAAGGCATTCCTCTCGACGAGGAGCTTGGCTCGCTCCTGGCACGGCTCGATGCCGAGGAGCTCCGCCGCTCCGACCGTCCCATGCGGCGCCTCCCGGGGGCCCTGGTCCAGATCGAGGGCCGGCGCCTCGCCGACTTCTCGTCGAACGACTACCTGGGTCTCGCGACGGACACCCGGACCGCGAAGGCCGCGGCCGACGTCCTCGAGCGGGAGGGCGTGGGAGCGGGGGCCGCCCGCCTGATTTCCGGGACACATCCGGTCCACCTCGCGCTTGAAGGGGCGCTGGCGGCCTTCGTGCGCGCCCCGGCCGCCCTTCTTTTGGGGAGCGGCTACGCCGCGAACCTGGGCGCCCTCCCCGCGCTCGCCGGCCCCGGCGATCTCCTCTATAGCGACGAGCTGAATCACGCCTCCCTCATAGACGGCTGCCGCCTTTCGCGGGCGACGGTGCGGATTTTCCCCCACCGGGACCTCTCCGCCCTGGACCGACGCCTGGGCGAAGACCGCGACCTCCCCGGCGCGCGATGGATCGTGGTCGAAGGGATCTATTCCATGGAAGGGGACCTCTTCCCTCTCGACGCCCTCGTGGAGACGGCCCGCGAATACGGCGCGCGCATCTATCTGGACGATGCCCACGGGGTCGGGGTCCTGGGAGAGGGAGGAAGGGGGACTCCCGAGCTCTATGGAGTCGAGGGAGAGGTGGATGTCGTGATGGGGACGCTCGGGAAGGCCTTCGGCGCGGCCGGGGCTTTTGTCGCCGGCTCGGCGGCGCTCCGGGAGTGGCTCCTCAATCGGGCCCGTCCTTTCGTCTTTTCCACGGCGCCCCCCCCCGCAGTGGCTGCGGCGGCCCTCGCGGCGCTCGAGATCGTCGAGGCGGAACCGGAGCGAAGGGCGCGGCTGGTCGCCAACGCGCGCCGGTTCCGGCAGGGGCTCGCCGAAGTCGGGCGTTCCGTCCCGGCGCAGGGAACGGGGCACATCACCGGGCTCCGGGTGGGCGACGCGGGGGAAACCCTCCGGATCGCGCACGACCTCGAAGCCAGAGGATACCTGGTCGGCGCGGTCCGGCCCCCCAGCGTCCCCGCGGAGACCTCCCGCCTCCGCGTCGGCGTGAGCTCCGAGCACACGACCGGTCAGTTGGACGGGCTTCTCCGCGCCCTGGGCGAGCTCCTTCCCCCTGCCGCGGGGTGACCGCGGCTGGAGTGGCGGCGTGAATCCGAGTCCGGTGGATTGGGCGCAGCTCGATCTCGCGCACGTCTGGCATCCCTATACGCAGCATGGGGTGGCGGACCCGCCCATTCCCATCGTCCGGGCCGAAGGGGCGTACCTTTTCGACGCCGACGGAAGAGCGATCCTCGACGCGATCTCTTCCTGGTGGGTCACCCTCCATGGCCACGCCCGGCCGGAGATCGCGGCCGCGATCGCGGCACAAGCGCGAGCCCTCGAGCAGGTGATCTTCGCCGGCTTCACGCACGAGCCCGGCGCCCGCCTCGCCGCGGAGCTCGTCGAACGGCTCCCCCCGGGCCTGTCGCGGGTCTTTTATTCGGACGACGGGTCCACCGCGGTCGAGGTCGCCGTCAAGATGGCGATTCAGTACTGGGCGAATCGGGGGAACCCCCGGCACGTCGTGGTGGCGCTCGAACATGCGTACCACGGGGACACTTTCGGGGCGATGAGCGTGAGCGCGCGCGGCCTCTTCACCGATCCCTTCCGCGACCGGCTCTTCGAGGTGGAGCGCCTCCCCGATCCCACCGAAGGCAACGCCCCGGCGGCCCTCCGCGCGCTCCTCGATGCGCGAGGGAGCGAGGTCGCCGCCGTCATCGTGGAGCCTCTCCTTCTCGGCGCGGGTGGCATGCGGATGTGGGAAGCGGAGGTCCTTCGAGAGTTGCGAAGCCTCACCCGCGAGCACGAGGTCCTTCTCATCGCGGATGAGGTGCTCACGGGATTCGGCCGGACCGGGCCCCTCTTCGCCTGCGGCGGCGCGGGGGTGGAGCCCGACCTTCTCTGCCTCTCGAAGGGGCTCACCGGGGGGTTCCTTCCCCTCGGAGCGACCGCTGCGACGGAAGCGGTCTTCGAGGCCTTCCGCACGACCGACCGCCGCCGGACCTTCTTCCACGGGCACTCTTACACGGGGAGTCCCCTTGCCTGCGCCGCCGCCCGCGCCACGCTTGCCCTCCTGGACGAGGGATGCGAGCTCCGTCGGGCCGCCATCGAGCGGACGCACCGGACACACCTCGAGCGCCTCGCGGCCCACCCTCGCGTTCGAAGCCCTCGTGTCCTGGGAACGGTCGGTGCCTTCGACCTCGCGGGCGAGGACGGATACCTGGCGGGAGCGGGGCCCGCACTCCACCGCTTCGCGCTGAAAGAAGGGATTCTCCTCCGTCCCCTCGGCAACGTCGTGTACCTCCTCCCTCCTTACTGCATCACGCCCGAGGAAATCGGGCGCGTGTACGAAGTCATCGAACGTTTCCTGGAGGCCGGATGATCCGGCTGGCGGTGACGGGGACGGATACGGGGGTCGGAAAGACCGTCGTCGCGGCGGCGCTGGTCGCGCTCCTCCGCGCCCGGGGCCGAACCGTCGCCGGGATGAAACCCGTCGAAACCGGAGTGAGGCGTGGGGACCCAGCGAGCGACGCCGCCCTCCTCTCCGCGGCCGCCGGGGGCGGGGACCCGCTGGAGCTGGTCTGTCCGGTCGTCCTCCCCGACCCCCTCGCCCCCTGGATCGCCGCGGAGCGGGCGGGAACCGCGGTGGACCTCGCGGCGCTCGACCAGGCCTTCGAGACGCTCGCCAGGGGGAAAGACGCGATCGTCGTGGAGGGGGCCGGGGGCCTTCTCGTCCCGCTGACGCGCGAGATCCGCTTCGACACGCTCTTCCGGCGCTGGCGGCTCGATCTGATCGTCGTGGCCGCCGACCGGCTCGGTGCGCTGAACCACACCCTCCTCACCCTGGAGGCAGCGAGAAGTGCGGGGCTCGCGGTCCGCGGGGTCGTCCTGAATGCTGGGGGCGGGGCGGGATGGGGCGGGGACAAATCGAACCTGCGAGCGCTCCGCGAGTTGCTTGCGGGAGTCCCCGTTACGACCTTCCCTCCAGTGGCCGACCCGCGCAGCCCGAAAGCGCTGGCCTCCGCCGCGGAACGGGCCGGGCTCGGTGCCCTAGTTCCGCTCGACCTGGACCCCGATCCGGCAATGGCTCCTTGATCAAGACATCCGAAAATCCCACGCGCTGGCACGACCTCGCCGACCAGTCGCTCGCCGGCGAAACGATCGGCCGCGCCGATGCGCTCGCGGTCCTCCGCGCCCGCGACGAAGAGCTCCTCGACCAGCTCGCCGCAGCGTACCGGGTCAGGCGCACTTTTTGGGGCAACCGCGTGCGCCTCCACTTCCTCCTGAATGCGCAGAGCGGGCTCTGTGCCGAGGACTGCCATTATTGCTCACAGTCGAAGATCTCGGCGGCGGAGATCGAAAAGTATCCGCTCCTCGCCAGGGAGAAGATTCTCGAGGCCGCCGGGCGCGCGGCCGAGCTCCGGAGCGGGACCTTCTGCTTCGTCATTTCGGGCCGCTCCCCCGGAGAGCGGGTCTTCGGGAAGGTCCTCGACGCCGTCCGCGAGGTGAAAGCGACTTACGACCTCAAAGTTTGCGCCTGCCTGGGACTCCTCAGCGAGGAGCAGGCGATCCGGCTGAAGGAAGCGGGCGTGGATCGCGTCAATCACAACCTGAACACCTCGGCGCGGTTCACCCCGGAAATCGTCACGACGCACGCCTTCGAGGACCGGAAGCGGACCGTGGAGAATGTCCGCGCCGCCGGAATCACGACCTGCTCCGGCGGGATCGTGGGCATGGGAGAGTCCGACGACGACATCGTGGACCTGGGACTCGCCCTCCGTGAGCTCGAGGTCACGAGTGTCCCGGTGAACTTTCTCATCCCGATTCCCGGAACGCCCTTCGAGGCGCTGAGCGACCTCGACCCACGGCGGTGCCTCCGCGTCCTCACCCTTTTCCGCCTCCTTCTCCCTTCGCAGGAGATCCGGATCGCGGGAGGGCGGGAAGTCCACCTCCGTTCGCTCCAGCCGCTCGGACTCTATCCGGCGAATTCGATCTTCATCGGGGATTACCTGACGACCCGAGGGCAAGCGGCCCGCGCCGACCTCGAGATGATTCGCGATGCGGGCTTCGTCCTCGAGACCCCGGAAGGGGCCGAGCTCGTGGGGGATCCGCTGGCGGGAATGGAGGAGGCGCTGACCCGGGGGAGCCGA
This sequence comes from Gemmatimonadota bacterium, assembly GCA_040882465.1. NCBI lineage: Bacteria > Pseudomonadati > Gemmatimonadota > Gemmatimonadota bacterium. Next base: position 7,426 of record JBBEBG010000017.1, on the reverse strand, counting down.
GCGCTCCCGATCCATCCCTGAACCGAGGGAGGGGAGGACCCACTGCGCGCCCTAGAGGAGCGCCTGCGGCCCCTTGGAAATGACGAGAGGCCCGCTCCTCACGACGGAGAGGACCACGACGCCCTCGGGGACGGCCTCCAGGAAAGACTCGACTTGCCGCTCGTTCCCCGTCACCTCGATGGTGAAATGGTCGGGGTCGTCGTCGAGGACCCGCGCGCCGTAGTTCTCCACGAGGCTGGAAAAGGCCTCCGCCGCGTCAGCGGACACGGCGAATTTCAGGAGCCCGAGCTCGCGCGCGATATGGTGGGTTCCGGTTCGGTCCGCGATCGCGACGACATCGATCAGCTTCGCGAGCTGTTTGGTCACCTGGCTGATCACGTCCTCGGTTCCGATCGTCACCAGGGTCAGCCGCGAAACCCGCTCGTCCTCGGTCGGCGCGACGCTCAGCGCCTCGATGTTGAAGCCCCGGGTGGAGAACATGGAAGCCACCCGGGCGAGGGCTCCGCTCTCGTTCTGGAGGAGGATGGAGAGGACGTGTCTCATGGGGTCCGGGCCGGCCTCTTGAGCGCCATCGGTTGTGTTTGGCCGGAGAAATGACAGAATTTAGGGGAATGAAAACCTCGCGCACCCGCGGAGAAGCCGCAACCGGCATACGGCCGACCCCCCCGCCCGCCCAGGCGGCTGGGAGGCGTGCGTCCGCGCAGGGGGCCGGGCCCGAGGCTCCCGCCGTCGCCGGGCCGGGGTCCGCGGCCCCTTCGGGAACGCATCCTCACCCCCTCGCGGGGAAGCGGATGACCGGGGCGGAGATGATCCTCCAGGTGCTCGCCGACGAAGGGGTCGAGGTGATCTTCGGCTATTCGGGAGGGGCGATCCTCCCGACCTACGACGCGGTCTTCCGGTACAACGCCGAACACGCTGTCGGCGACAAGCAGCCGATGCCCCTGATCGTCCCGGCGAACGAGCAGGGCGCGGGCTTCATGGCGGCCGGGTATTCGCGCGCCTCGGGAAAGGTCGGGGTCGTGCTCGTGACCTCGGGGCCCGGGGCGACGAATACCGTCACGCCAGTCCGCGACTGCATGGCGGACTCGATCCCGATCGTCGTGATCACGGGGCAGGTGCCCACGGCCTCGATCGGCACGGACGCCTTCCAGGAGGCTCCGGTCTCCGCCATCATGGGCGCCGGCGTGGCGAAACACGTCTTCCTCGTGACTGACGCGACCCGCCTCGAAGCGACGGTCCGCACCGCCTTCGAAATCGCCCGCACGGGGCGCCCCGGTCCGGTGGTCGTAGACGTCCCGAAGGACGTCCAGAATTGGGAGGGAGTCTTCCAGGGCGAGGGGCAGCTCTCGATCCCCGGTTACCGAAAGCGCCTTCAGCAGGTCCGGGAGCGCCTCCTGACCGATGCGCAGTGCGACGAGTTTTTCGACTTCCTGGAGAACAGCGCGCGACCCCTGATCTACGCTGGAGGCGGCGTGATCAACGCCGAGGCCTCCGAGGCGCTCCGCGACTTCGCACGCGCCTTCCGGATTCCGGTTGCGACGACGCTGATGGGAATCGGCTCCTTCGACACGACGGACGAGCTCTCCCTGAAGATGCTCGGGATGCACGGCGCGGCCTTCGCCAACTACGCCGTGGACGACTGCGACTTCCTCGTCGCGATCGGGGCGCGCTTCGACGACCGCGTGGCGGGAGACCCGCCGAACTTCGCGCCCAAGGCAAAGCGCATCGCGCACTTCGACGTGGATCCCTCGGAGATCGACAAGGTCAAGCACGTGGATTGGCACCACGTCGGGGACCTCGCCCGGGCGCTGGTGCGCCTGACCGAATACGGGCGGGAGCGGAATACGGTGAAGGGGAGCGCGCCATGGCTCGGGGAGGTGTCCCAGCTCAAGCGCACCTACTCCTTCAACTACGACAGGGAGAGCCCACTCATCCAGCCCCAACACGTGATCGAGGCGATCAACGCCCTGACGCGCGGGGAGGCGATCATCTCGACGGGGGTCGGGCAGCACCAGATGTGGGCGGCCCAATACTTCGATTTTTGCGAGCCCCGCCTCTGGCTCACTTCCGGTAGCATGGGGACGATGGGGTTCGGCCTCCCCGCCGCGATCGGGGCGCAGTTCGCGCGTCCCGATCGGGTCGTCATAGACGTTGATGGTGACGCGAGCATTCGCATGAATCTCGGAGAGCTCGAAACCGTCACCACCTACGACCTCCCCGTGAAAGTCGTGGTAATGAACAACTTCGGGGATGGGATGGTCAAGCAGTGGCAGAAGCTATTTTTCAAGGGGCGGCTGTCCGCGAGCGACAAGTCGCTCCACAAGAAGGATTTCGTGAAGGCGGCCGAGGCGGACGGATTTCGCTGGGCGCGCCGCCTGGAACGGAAGGAGGATATCGAGCGGCTGACCCGGGAGCTCATCGAGTTCGACGGGCCCGCCTTCCTAGAGGTCATGATCGATCCCGACGCCGGCGTCTACCCGATGGTGGGGCCGGGGCAATCGTACGGGCAGATGATCACCGGAGACTTCATCCCGGATCGCTACGGGGCCAACGAGGAACCCTCGGCCCCCGACGCCTCCGAGATGTTCTGAACATGGTCCCCATAAAAACTAAGGAGCCCCCCGGGGTACACGTGCCACCCGGGGGGCTCACTTTGCGCTGGCGGCTGCCATTCCGTCCTAGGCTCCATCCACGTGCGGATGGTCGGTTTGGCCCTGCCTTTCTTCGAATCGCTTTCGGTCGTCCGCGTTTCGAAGTTCCCGATTTCTCGGGTTTGCCAGTGGAGACCAGCGACTCCTCCACCCTCAGGAAAGCTTCCTAGTTCTTTCCCGATTCCGCCGCAGCGGCGTCCCGCCCAGCGGCTGCTTCTTCGAGTCCATCATTGGGTGACCTACGTCACCTGAAACGACGTGCCGTGCTCGAAGCGTGACCCCAGTATCTCCTCCCCTTTCTTCGCTGTCAAGAAATTTGTCGCGGTGCCTCCGACTGATAGCTTAGTCACGCCATGTCCACGGAAATACTGCTGGCGCTCGTTGTCCTCGCGGCCACGATTCTCCTCCTCGTCACGGGGCTTCTGCGCTCGGACCTGATCGCGCTCCTGGTCCTCGTCGTGGTCGCGATCCTGGGACTTGTCCCCCCGCAACGGGCGCTCGCGGGTTTCGCGAGTGCCGCCGTGTTGACGGTTGCCGGGATGTACGTGATCTCCGCGGGCCTTTCGCGCACCGGGGTCGCAGAGGTCCTCGGGCAATGGATCCTGCGCGTCGCCGGAAACGGGGAAGTCCGCGTCATGGTCGCGGTGACGCTCGTGTCGGGAATCCTCTCCGGGGTCATGACGAACGTCGGAGTCGCGGCGATGATGCTCCCCGTGGTCGTTGGAATCGCGCGCCGCGCGGCGATTCCTCCGTCGAAGCTCCTGATCCCGATGGTCCTCGGGACTCAGATGGGAGGTTTCCTCACTCTCGTGGGGACGACGCCGAATCTCATCGCCGCGGACGCGCTCCGCTCCGCCGGGTTCGAGCCCTTCGGCCTCTTTTCTTTTACTCCCATCGGGATCGTCATCCTCGCGGCCGGGACTCTGTTGATCGCCACGGTGGGGCCCCGCTTGCTTCCTACCCGGGAGCCCCGGCTCCCGGTCGGGGAAGTGGACCGGTCCGGAATCCGCGAGGACGTGGAGCTGAGCGAGCGGCTCTTTTACCTGAAGGTTCCGCGGCAGTCCCTCCTCACGGGGAAGACGCTGGCCGAGAGCCTGATCGACTCGGCCCTCGGCGTTCACGTGTTGGCCCTCCTGCGCGAGGGGCGCACGATTCGCGCGCCGGGACCCGAAACCACGTTGCGCGGTGGCGATCGCGTTCTCGTGCAGGGAAGGCCCGATTTTTTCCTCGAGCTCAGGGGCCGAAGGCACCTCGCCGGACGCGGAGGAGCGATGAACCCGGAGTGGCTCGAGTCGCCGGAGGTCGGCCTGGCGAGAGCCCGTGTGGCTCGCCGATCGGCTTTTGTCGGCCGGAGCCCGGCCGAGCTCGACCTGCGGGCACGCCGTGGGATCCTCGTCCTCACGCTCGTGCGGGATGACGCTTTCCGCCGCACGCACATCGTGGACACGCCGATGCAGGTGGGGGATGAGCTCCTCCTCCAGGGTCCCCGCGACAAGCTGGCGGAGCTGGCCGCCGGATCGGACGTCGAGGGCCTCGAGCCACTGACGGCGGCGGCGGCGGTGCGCGAGTTCGAGTTGGAGGAACGCCTGTGGCGGCTTCGCGTGACCCCCGATTCGCTCATGGCGGGACGTACGCTCGCGGAAACGCGGCTCGGGGACGCGGCGGGCCTCACCGTGCTCGCCGTTGCGAGCGACCCAGGCGGGGCTGGCGGCGCGGACACAGGCGGGGAAGGGGGTGCGGAAACCGACGGGGACGGCGGCTCGGACACCGATTGGGATGACGGCGCAGGCTCTGGCGGGGATGCCGGCGCTCCCACCGTCGGGGATGGTCCTGCCGGAGGATGGCGGGTCCGGCTCCTTCCCGGGCCCGACCTTCGGCTGGAGGTCGGAGATCACCTCCTGGTGAAGGCCCGCCCTGATGACATGATCGTCCTCCGGGGACTTCAACGCCTGGAGGTGGACCTCGATACGCCCGTGGATGCGGGGCTCCTCGAGGGAGCGGATGCCGGCTTCACCGAGGCCGTGCTCGCCCCGCGGAGCTCGCTGGTGGGCCGCACGCTTCGGCAGGTGAACTTTCGGGGCCGCTTCGGAATGCACGTCGTGGGAATCGTCCGCGAGGGAGGCGTCATTCGCGCGGAGCTTCGCGACGAGGTCCTCAAGTTTGGAGACGCGTTGCTTCTCTATGGCCCACGACGCAACCAGCGAGCGCTCGCGCGCGAGCCCGATCTCATTCTCCTCCGGCTCCCGGAGGGGGACGAACCCGAGCCTCGATTGGCTCCCCTCTCGATCCTCATCACGGTGGGATCACTTCTCCCGGTGATGTTCGGGCTGATTCCTGTCGCCGTCGGAATCCTCGGCGGCGCCGCCCTCATGGTCCTGACCGGCTGCCTGTCGACGGACGAGGCTTACGGCGCCGTCGAGTGGCCGACCCTGGTGCTCATCGCGGGAATGCTCGCTCTCGGAGCGGCGCTGGACGAAACCGGGGCAGTCGCCCTCTTCGGGGAAGCGCTTCTGGACGGCGCGGGGGGGCTGGGTGCTCCCCTCATGTTGGCGGTACTGGTCGCGGTCTCGGCGTTGGCCGGCCAGTTCATCCCGGCCACGGTGGTCGTCGTTCTCATGGCCCCCGTGGCGCTCGCGGCGGGCGACTTCCTGGGCGTTTCTCCGTATCCCCTCGTGATGGGGGTGGCGATCGCCGCGACCACGCTCGCATCTCCAGTCTCGCATCCGGCGCCGGCTCTCGTCATGGCGCCTGCCGGTTATCGCAGGGCGGACTACCTGCGGCTCGGAGTTCCACTCACTCTTCTCGTCGCCGTCCTGACCATCCTCGTCACGCCGCTCTTCTTCCCCTTCTGATTCTCCTTTCGGCTCTCCCTCCGGCTCGCTTTCCCGTCCTCCCCCGGCCCCCCCCTTCAGGTGCTCCTTCCGGCTCCCCTTCTGATTCCCCCTTCTAGTGCCAGGCAAATCCAGTCACGGCAGGGCCTTTCCGGCGGCCCCTGGCCTCCCGGCACCTCCCCCCCATAGGTTTGCGAAAGAAACCCGTCGGACGGGTCACGACAGGCGCAGAGCGACCAGGAGGGGTGCAGCGTGAGCAGGTTCGAGCTGGCGATCGTGGCAATCTTTTCCTTCTTGGTGTTCCTGCGCTTCATCGTGCTTCTCGGCCTCAGCGCGGCCATCGTGCGCCCCGTGCGGAGGTGTCCCGCGTGTTTCGACGCAACGGTAGCGTTCCGGCCCCGCTGGCACCGGCTTCTTCCCCCTGCCTTCGAGTGGCGTTGGTGCCCGAAATGCCATTGGGAGGGGCCTGCGCGCCGCTTGGCCACCCCGGTGCTTCAGGCCAGCGGAGGGTCCGCGACTTCCCCCGAAGGGTCGGGAGACGTTCCAGAGCGCACCCGCTGACCGGCGAACGGGCACTCGCGGAGCGGAGCCGCCGCGAAACGGTACGATCATAGTTGAACCGCCCCCACCTGCGCGGCCGCCCGCCCGCCCTAGCTGAACCGCCCCCACCTTCGCGGTCCACCACCCATCCTTGCCTTGCAGGCGCTGACACTGGCTATCGTCGAACCCCCGCGCCCGCCGGGCTCGCGCCTGTCGCCCTCATGACGCTCGGCCTCGCGCCCACGGCCTACGCGCCTGCTTCCCCCGGGGCATCCGGCCTCGCGGGGTCCGGCCCTCTGATGCTCGGCGTCTCGGCTCCAACTCGTCCGACCGCTCCCGATGAACAGGCCTGATCCTTCCACGGACCGTACCATGCCGGGCAGCCGGAGCCGGATCGTCATCGCTTCCGTCGTGCTCGCCTGCGCGATCGCCTATATCGCGCTCACGATCAGTCGTCCCGAGCCGCCGACCTTTGCGCCTACACCGATGGAGCCCCGTCTCGCGGATGGGCGTCTCGTGGGCCCACTCGTCTACACGGTGGACGCCAGGGACGCTGCACGCTGGCAATATTTCTCGTTTGCCCAGGGTTCGATCGTCGCGGACCCGCGCCCATTCGAATGGGACCTGGCCTTTCGCCGTTTCCAGGTAGTCGTGAACGGAGGCCGGGGATTTGCGGGGCTCGGTGGAATCCAGGATCTCGGAGTGATCTCTTTCGATTCACTCGTGGTGCTTCCCGAAGAGGGATACGTTGGCACCGAAGTGAGCCAGTCGGACTCCCTTGCCGCTCCTTTGGAGGACTGGTACGAATACTCGTACTTCAGCCATCTCCTGAACCCCCGGCCCGCGGTATATGCGGTGCGGACCGGCGACGGCCGTTACGCGAAGGTTCGGTTCCACGGGTACTACTGCCCGGGAGCCCAGCCCGGCTGCGTGACCTTCGAGTACGTCTACCAGGGCGGCGGTGGCCGAGAGTTGACTGCGGGGGTAGGAGGGCCCTAAGGGTCGGGTAGGACTTCCCACTGCGACCCGTTCGAGCATTTCAGTCAGTCCCCGAAATTCGTCTGTCCACGCATTCCGCCGGCACCGGCGTGCTGACCGTTCCAGCGTTCCGACCGTTCCGGCGTTCCGCGCGTCCTCCGTTCCTCCGTCCCGGCGTCCCGCGTTTCGTAGTCCCCCCTTTTTCGCGGTCCTCCCTCCCGGCGTCCTCCGTTCCGCCGTCCTCCAGACGCCTGAACGTGCCGGCACCCATCCAGGTGTCCAAAGCACCCGGATCGACGTCCCAAGCACTCATCCAGGCGTCCCAACCAACCATGGCTTTAGGTCGAGTGGTTTCCGTGTCCCGTGCTCGTATTACGCTGTCCCAAGCAGCCATGGACGGATTTGATGCGCGGGGGTTGGGGAGGT